>NZ_AUFA01000014.1:0-205533 GCF_000426265.1 Bradyrhizobium sp. Cp5.3
GCGTCGGGCAATTTCGATGTCGTGCTGCCGGGCCTTGGCCGCAAGGACGAGATCGGCGAGATGGCCGGCGCGGTCGAGGAGTTCAAGATGCAGGCCGTAGCCAAGGCCGAGCGCGACGCTGCCGCCAGCGAAGCCCAGAACAAGGAAGCAAGCGCGGCGCGCCGTTCCGAGCTGATCCGCTTTGCCGACGATTTCGAGAGCGCCGTCGGCGCCATCGTCTCCAACGTCTCGGCCTCGGCGGTGCAGCTCGAATCGGCGGCCTCGACGCTGACCCGCACCGCCGAGACCACGCAGAGCCTGTCGAGCCAGGTCGCCGGCGTGTCCGAGCAGGCCTCGAGCAACATGCAGTCGGTCGCGACCGCGACCGAGGAGCTGTCGGCCTCCGTCGAGGAGATCGGCCGCCAGGTCCGCGACTCCAGCCGCATCGCGGAAGCCGCCGTGGTGCAGGCCAAGGAAACCGACGGCCGCATCGGCAAGCTCTCGCATGCCGCCCAGCAGATCGGCGAGGTCGTCAAGCTGATCACCGCGATCGCCGAGCAGACCAATCTTCTGGCGCTCAACGCCACCATCGAGGCGGCGCGCGCCGGTGAGGCCGGCCGCGGCTTTGCCGTGGTCGCGAGCGAAGTGAAGTCGCTGGCGAGCCAGACCGCGAAGGCGACGGACGAGATCTCCTCGCACATCGCAGGGATGCAGGGCGCGACCGCCGAATCGGTCGCGGCCATCAAGGAGATCGGCGCGACCATCGGCCAGATCTCGACGATTTCGACCTCCATCGCCAGCGCGGTGGAGCAGCAGGGTGCCGCCACCCAGGAGATCGCCCGCAGCGTCCAGAACGTCGCCCAAGGCACGCAGGCCGCCGCCACCGACATCGGCCAGGTCAACCGCGGCGCCGCCGAGACCGGCTCGGCCTCGGAAGAGGTGCTGAATTCGGCCAAGTCGCTCTCCAGCGAGAGCACCCGCCTCCGGGCCGAGCTCGACCGCTTCATGGGGAATATCAGGGCGGCGTAACACTCAGGTCGGGCCACGCTCTCCATGTCGTCACGGCGAAGGCGGAGTTAGATGCGCCGTCCGAGCTTCACTCCCGCCCGAACGCCCGCTTCAGCTCCACCTTCGCCTTCTCCAGCCGCGTGCGTTGTGTCTTGGGCAGGGTCCTGCCGGCGCGGTTGATATAGAAGGTCAGCATCGAGAGTGCCGAGCGATAGGCACCGGTCTTGCGGCGCGAGCTGTGTTCGGCCGATCGCTTCAGTGATGCCGCGATCTTCTTCGGGCTCGTCTGCTTGAACACGCCGCGCTTGAGATCGAGCGCGTCGCTCTCCTTCGTCACGCGCTGCGACCAGCGTTTCGGCGCGGCACGCTTTGTGCTCTTGCGCGCGCTCGTGCTGCGCCTTGCCGTGCTCGTCTTCGTCCGGCGCGTCGTCTTCCGTGCGCCGCTCTTTCGCGAATGTGTCGTCTTTCTGACCTGAGCCATGCGTCAACTCCTTGCGGCTCCATCGGAAACGGGCGGCCTCAGGGGGTGTTCCTAAGGGAACCTGTCGTCGCGGCAGACGTTGTCGCCCGTGGCAGGCGTAATGCCGCACTGGCATGATCGGATCGACCCCGTCCACATCACGTGCCGCGGGGACGGTGGTATTGATCAGACACAACACGCGATGGAATTGCAGCAGAGCCCAGCGCTGAATCTTGGTCCTGCGGCGTCAGTGGCGGCCGCGGCGAGCCGCATCGTCGAGACCAGCATACCTTCGCGGCTCGACGCGCTGCCGTGGAGCGGCTTTCACACCCGCGTCGTGCTGGCGCTCGGCATCACCTGGATCCTCGACGGCCTCGAAGTGACGCTCGCCGGCGCACTCTCCGGCGCGCTGAAGCAGAGTCCGTTGCTGCAGTTCTCCAATCTCGATCTCGGCATCGCCAATTCCGCCTATCTCGCCGGTGCGGTGCTGGGCGCGCTCGGCTTCGGCTGGCTCACCGACCGCATCGGCCGCAAGAAGCTGTTCTTCATCACCCTTGCGGTCTATCTCTCGGCAACGGCCGCAACCGCGCTGTCCTGGAATATCGCGAGCTACGCGCTGTTCCGCTTCCTCACCGGCGCCGGTATCGGCGGCGAATACACGGCAATCAACTCGACCATCCAGGAACTGGTGCCGGCGCGCTATCGTGGCTGGACCGATCTCGTCATCAACGGCAGTTTCTGGATCGGCGCCGCCATGGGCGCCGTGGCCGCCATCGTGCTGCTCGATCCGGCTTTCATCGGGCCCGATCTCGGCTGGCGCCTCGCCTATCTCATCGGCGCAACGATCGGCCTCGTCGTGCTGTTCATGCGGATGTGGATCCCGGAGAGCCCGCGCTGGCTGATGATCCATGGCCGCCCCGACCAGGCCCATGCCATTGTCGACGAGATCGAAAGCTCGGTGGTCGGACATCGGCGGGAGGACCGCGAGGGCTTTGCCAAGATTCGCCTGAAGATGCGCGACCACACGCCGCTCGGTGAAGTCTGGCACACGCTGTTCTCCGCCTATCGGCAGCGCGCGGTGGTCGGCCTCGTGCTGATGAGCGCGCAGGCCTTCTTCTACAATGCGATCTTCTTCACCTTCGCGCTGGTGCTGACCGATTTCTACGGCATCAGCGCCGATCACGTCGGCTGGTATCTCCTGCCTTTCGCCGCCGGCAATTTCCTCGGGCCGCTCCTGCTTGGCCGTCTGTTCGATACGCTCGGCCGCCGCACCATGATCATGTTCACCTATGGCGCATCAGGCCTGCTGCTGGCGCTGTCGGGCTATCTGTTCTCGATCGGCGCATTGAGCGCGCAGGGGCAGACCATCGCCTGGATGGTGATCTTCTTCTTTGCTTCGCCGGCCGCGAGCGCGGCCTATCTCACCGTCAGCGAAACGTTTCCTCTGGAGGTTCGCGCGCTGGCGATCGCGGTGTTCTACGCGGTCGGCACCGGCATCGGTGGCGTCATCGGGCCGGCGCTGTTCGGCGCGCTGATCGACACCGGCTCGCGCACCAGCGTGTTCGCGGGCTATCTCTTGGGGTCGGTGCTGATGATCGCGGCCGCGATCGTGGCGTGGCGCTACGCCGTCTCCGCGGAGCGCAAACCGCTCGAACAAATCGCGCGGCCGCTCGCCTTTATGGAGTAGACTATGAAATCAGATCTGGCGGAAATGCCGTTGAACGACGAACCGACCATGCGCGATGACGAGGATACGCCGGAAACGGTGCCGGTTCCTCACGCGCTCGTGCCGCACCTGAACGAGACCGCGATCCTGCTCGACATCGACGGCACGCTGCTCGACCTGATGCCGACGCCGCGCGAGGTCTGGGTGCCGCCGGGCCTGTCTGATACGCTCAACCGCCTGGTCGAGCGTACGTCGGGCGCGCTGGCGCTGGTCAGCGGCCGCTCGCTCAACGACATCGATTTGATCTTCGCGCCCGATGTCTTTCGCGCCGTTGCCGGCCACGGCGCGGAAATGCGCCTGTCCCTGGACAATGAAGCTGACGACGTGCACGCCCCGCCGCTGGACAAGGAGTTGAAGCGGCGGCTGGCCGCGATCGCCAAGCTCAGCCCGGGCATTCTGCTCGAAGACAAGGGCTATTCCCTGGCACTGCACTACCGCCTTGCGCCGCATGCGGAGAAAGCGATCTACGAATCCGTCTCGCTGATCCGCGCCGACCTGCCCAATGCACCGATCGAGGTGCTGCCCGGCAAGTTCGTCTGCGAGATCAAGCATTCCGGCTTCACCAAGGCGAGCGGCGTGCGCGAATTGATGAAGCACGAGCCTTTCAAGGGACGCCGTCCGATCTTCATCGGCGACGACGTCACCGATGAGACCGTGTTCGCGATCATGCCGGATATGGACGGACTCGCTTTCTCGGTCGGCCGCCGCGCCATCGGCGTCGACGGCCATTTCGATGCACCGCGCGACGTGCGCGAGTTCCTCGCGCGTCTGCTCGATAATCCGAGCATGTGATCCTGACCTATCACGCGGTGACGAATCGTCCCGTGCTTTAGGTAAAAGCAAGGCAACGCCATCTCAGAGCCACAATACCTCTCGCGCAGCTCTCTCGCGTACGCGAATTCGTGCTGCGCAACACGGCTGCAAAAACTGTCTTTGCAGGCAAATTTCCGGGTTCCGCAGGCAAAACCGGTTCCAACGCACGCGCCCGATTTTGGTTTCAATTGGTTGAAACGATGAACAGGAACCTTATTGATGAACGTCAGTTAAACGGGACGGAATGAACAGGAGGGGACGACCTGTGAATCTTGTCGTCGTTTCGAACCGCGTCGCGCGCGGTAAGCCAAATGAACCCATGACGGGCGGCCTCGCGGCTGCTCTGCTTCCGGTGGTGGAATACTCAGGCGCGATCTGGGTGGGTTCCTCGGGTCGCGTGCGCGACGGCCAGCAGAAGGAACCGTTCGCCGAGATCGAAGCGCTCGGTACCGGTGCCTTGGCGACGCTGGATCTGCCGGCGGCGCATTACGGCGGCTATTACGAAGGTTTCGCCAATTCGGCATTGTGGCCGGCGCTGCATTCGCGCAGCGACCTGATCCGCGTCTCGCAGGGCGATTACCTCAGCTATCGCGAGGTCAACGCCTTCATGGCGCGCGCGCTGCTGCGCTTCCGAAAGACGCGGACTGCGTTCTGGGTGCAGGACTACCATTTCCTTGCGCTCGGCGCGGAGTTGCGGGATCTCGGCATCGACGATCCGATCGGCTTCTTCCTGCACACGCCCTGGCCGGTGACAGCGGTGATGCAGGGCGTACCGAATCATCGCGAGCTGATCACGGCGATGCTGGCCTACGATCTCCTTGGCTTCCAGACCGAGACCGATCGCCAGAACTTTCTCGGTTATGTCGGCGGCGAGCTGGGTCTCAGCGTCGATGACGGCATCGTGCTCTCGCAGCATGGCCGCACGCGCTGCGAGGTGTTCCCGATCGGCATCGATGCGGAGAAGTTCGCGCAATATGCCGCAAAGTCGGTCTCGCATCCTGACGTGTCGCGGCTGCGCCGCAGCCTCAACGGCGAGCGGCTCGCGATCGGCGTCGACCGGCTCGACTATTCCAAGGGCCTCGTCAACCGCATCAGCGCGTTCGACCGGCTCTGGACCGAGCACCCCCAATTCTCGCGCAGCATCTCGCTGCTGCAGATCGCCAACCCCTCGCGCGGCGGCATCGAGGCCTATGGCAATCTTCAGAACGAGGTTGCGCGGCTGGTCACCGACGTCAACGGCCGCCATGGCGAGGTGGATTGGACTCCGATCCGCTATCTCAACAAGGGCTTCAGCCAGGCCGTGCTCGCGGGCCTCTACCGCACCGCGCAGGTCGGCGTGGTGACGCCGCTTCATGACGGCATGAACCTCGTTGCCAAGGAATATGTCGCCGCCCAGAACCCGGCCGATCCGGGCGTGCTCGTGCTGTCGAAATTCGCCGGCGCCGCCAACGAGCTCGACACGGCGCTGCAGGTCAACCCGCACGACATCGACGGCATGGCGCGCGCGATCGCGATCGCGGCCGCGATGCCGCTCCCGGAGCGCAAGATGCGCTGGGATGCGATGATGAAGAAGCTGCGCGGTCACACCATCCAGCAATGGTCGAGCGATTTCGTCGCCGAGCTCGAGAAGTGCCGCACCCAGAAAGCCGCCGTCGCTCCGCTCGCCGCCCAACCGCCGCAAGCATTGCGCTGGCTGAAGTCGGCGATATCGGGCGTGAGGCTGATCTAGTCTCTTCCTCCTCTCCCCGTTCTTACGGGGAGAGGGCCGGGGTGAGGGGCTGTCTCCACAATCACGGTAGGAGATGGACTCGCGGAGAGTCCCCCTCACCCGGATTTGCATCTTCAATGCAACATAGCCGAAGCTCCGCTTCGGCGTTCTTAGGAACGGCCGCCGAAGGCGGCCTATGCCTCTCACCGCAAGCGGGGCGAGGTGAAAGCAAGCAGCCTTAGTAGCAATACGACACGCCATCCAGCACCGCGCACTGCCGCTTGTTCGGCGCGTTGGGATCATCCAGCGGCACCATGCCCTTGCCTTGGCCGACGAACACGCCGGGCCCGACATGGATCGACGACTTGTTGCCGATGATCACGCTCTGATGCGGCGTCGAGCTCGAGCGCGTGCCGTCCGGCCAGATGATGGCGTCGCCCGACAGCACCCCGCGCCGCCCGTCGTCGCAGCTGACGTCGACCCCCTGCCGCGTGCAGGCCTGCGCAAGGGCAGGCGGGGCGAAGGGGGCGGCAAGGGCCGAGAGCAGGCCCAGCGCGGCGATGGTTTTGCGGATGGTCATGGTGTCCCCAAGCATGTTTGGCGGTCAGTAGTGAATCGTCGCGTCAAACCCGCCCCCGGTTCAGCCGGCAGGCGACTTTATGCCGCCGCACGACGGCGTATATTCTCGCGTAATTACAATATCTTACGGAAAATTCATCCGATTTCCCCGCAGTCCCTTGCAAAATCATCTCTGCCCCTTCAAGAGAGGGCGCTCCGGAGAGATGGCCGAGTGGCTTAAGGCGCACGCTTGGAAAGCGTGTGTGCGGGAAACCGTACCGTGGGTTCGAATCCCACTCTCTCCGCCAGCCAGCTTCATCCCACGAGCCTCCACCTCCCATCCCCCGCGCGCTTCAGTGCCGGATCGCTCACCCGCACATGCTCGGCCAGAAAATCGATGAAGGCGCGCACGCGTGCGGGCAGGGGCGCGGTGTGGCCGACATAGACGGCGTGAATGTCTTCGCGGTCGCCTGGATTGTAGCTTTGCAGCACCGGCACGAGGCGGCCGGCTTCGATGTCGGGGCCGATATGGAAGAGGGCGAGACGGGCAAGGCCGACGCCGCCGAGAGCGAGGCGACGGGCGGCTTCGCCGTCGCTGGCACGCGCGGCGGGCGGCGGCACGGCTTCCTCGGTGCGGTCGCCGCGCTTGAATGGCCAGCCGCGGATCGCGCGCGGAAAGGTCCAGCCGATGCCGCGATGCTCGGCGAGATCCGCCGGCGTCTTCGGGGTGCGGAAGCGCGCCAGATAATTCGGCGCACCGACCACCACCATGCGGCTGGTGCCGAGCTTGCGCGCGACGAGGCGCGAGGCTCGCAACGGCCCGACGCGGATGGCGACATCGGCGCGCTCCTGCATGAGGTCGATCAGCGTGTCGGTCAGCACGAGATCGAGCGTGACGTCCGGATGCTGTTCGAGGAAGCGCGGGATCAGTGGCATCACATGCAGCATGCCAAAGGGAATGTTGCTGTTGACCGTGAGCCGTCCGCGCGGCGCGGCGCCCGAGGCCGCCTCGCGCTCGGCCTCCTCCATCTCGGCGAGGATGCGCACGGCGCGCTGGTAGAAGGCCTGGCCTTCCTCCGTGAGGGTGAGCTTGCGCGTGGTGCGGTTGATCAGCCGCGTGCCGAGGCGCGCCTCCAGCCGCGAGATCAGCTTGCTGACGCCCGACGGCGTCAAGCGCAGCTTTCGCCCGGCGTGGGTGAATCCGCCCAAATCGACGACGCGGACAAAAACCTCCATCTCGGCGGAGCGGTTGAGGTCGAAGCGGGCCATGTTGAATTCACGTCATAAATGATTGGATTGCGGACATCCTAATGGTTTTGCCGCGGTGCGGCTATCTGCGTGTCTCGTTCCTCTCATTGGAAGTCACGCATGCCTCCCGCCGTCCTCGCGCTCACCGCCGGTGCCTTCGGCATCGGCACCACCGAATTCATCATCATGGGCCTGTTGCTCCAGGTCGCCGCCGACATGCACGTCTCCGTGCCGGTCGCAGGTCTCCTCATCTCCGGCTATGCGCTCGGCGTCTTTATCGGCGCGCCGGTCCTGACTCTCGCCACGCGGCGGATGCCGCGGAAGACCGTGCTGCTCGCGCTGATGGCGATCTTCACGCTGGGCAATGCCGCCTGTGCGCTGGCGCCGAACTATGAACTGCTGATGGCGGCGCGCGTGCTGACCTCGCTCGCTCACGGCACCTTCTTCGGCGTCGGCTCGGTGGTGGCGACCAGCCTCGTTGCCGAGAACAAGCGTGCCTCCGCGATCGCCACCATGTTCATCGGCCTGACCGTCGCGACATTGCTCGGCGTGCCCTTCGGCGCCTGGTTCGGCCTGATGCTGGGCTGGCGCGCGGCGTTCTGGGCGGTGACGGTGATCGGTGTGATCGCCTTCGCAGTGGTCGCGGCTCTCGTGCCCGGCCACGTCGGCAGCGGCGACAAGCCCATCTCGCTTGCCGAAGAAGTCGCGGTGCTCGGCCGGCCGCAAGTGCTGCTCGGCCTTGCCATGACCGTGTTCGGCTTCGCCGGCCTGTTCGTCGTCTTCACCTATATCCAGCCGATCCTGACGCGCTTCACCGGCTTTCCGGAAGCCGCGGTCTCGCCGATCCTCCTGGTGTTCGGCGTCGGCCTTGCCATCGGCAATGTCGCGGGTGGCAAGCTCGCCGACCGTGGGCTGGCACGCGCCTTGATCGGCACGCTCGCCGCGCTAGCCATCGTGCTCGTGGGTCTTGCCGCGGCGCTATCGATCAAGAGCCTTGCCATCGTGCTCATCCTGCTGCTCGGCATCGCCGCCTTCGCGACTGTGGCGCCGCTCCAGCTTCGCGTGCTGGAGGCCGCCGGCCCCAGCGGCCGGACGCTGGCCTCCAGCCTCAACATCGCTGCCTTCAATCTCGGCAACGCGCTCGGCGCCTGGGCCGGTGGCGTCACCATCGATCGCGGCCTCGGTCTTTCCGCGCTGCCGCTGGTCGCGGCCGGCATCACCGCGGTCGGCATCGTGCTGGCGCTGTGGAGCCTCAGGCTCGACCGCGCGCCGGATGCGGTCGCGGCGTGCCCTGCCGAATAGAGCGAAGACACCCGACGATCCCCCGACAATTCGTCGCATTGACCGCCAATGCGTCATGCAGAAACGCCGCTGTACACGCTTCATCGCCCTCCGTAACCTCCGCTGCGCAATTTCAGGAGAATGCGACGTGGCGAAGAAGACGGTGACCAGGAAGAAAACTGCTTCGAAGAAATCGGCGGCGAAGGCCTCGAGCAGGAAGACCAGCGCCCGCAAGGGGGTTGTTGCCAAGCCGGCGAAGAAGGCCGCGCCACGCAAGTCGGCTACAGCGCGCCGTCCCAAGGGGCCAGTCTGGCAATGGTCGGCGGTCGAGACCGCGGCTGCGATCCGCGCGGGCGCGATCTCCGCGGTTGAGACGGTCGAGGCGCATCTGGATCGGATGCGGGCGGTCAATCCGAGGCTGAATGCGGTGGTCGTCGATCTCTCGGAAGATGCGCTCGCGGCGGCGCATGCGGCCGACAAGCAGCGCGCCAAGGGCGGCGAACTCGGCCTGCTGCACGGCGTGCCGATCACCATCAAGGAGAACGTCGACTATGAAGGCCGGGCCAATTTCAACGGCGTGCCGGCCAACAAGGACCTCATCGCGCCATCCGACTCGCCAGTCGTCAGCAACCTGAAGAAGGCCGGCGCGATCGTCATCGGGCTGACCAACACTCCGGAATTCTCCTTCCGCGGCTTCACCGACAATCCCCTGCACGGGCTGACATTGAACCCCTGGGATCCCGACATCACCTGCGGCGGCTCCTCGGGCGGCGCGGGCTCGGCTGTCGCCGCCGGCATCGGCACCATCGCGCATGGCAACGATATCGGCGGCTCGCTGCGCTGGCCGGCACATTGCAACGGTGTTGCGACCATCAAGCCGACGCAGGGGCGCATCCCCGCCTTCAACCAGAGCGCAACCGCCGAGCGGCCGATGCTGGCGCATCTGATGTCGGCGCAAGGGCCGCTTGCCCGCCATGTCGCGGATGTTCGCCTCGCGCTGGAGGTGATGAGCCAGCGCGATCCGCGCGACCCCTGGTGGGTGCCGGCGCCGCTGGTCGGCCCGAAGCCGAAGGGACCGATCAAGGTCGCGCTGGCGAAAATCCCCGAGGATATGGACGTCGATCCGCAGGTGACGGCGGCGCTGCGCCAGGCCGCCGATCACCTCGAGCGTTCCGGCTACCGCGTCAGCGAGGTCGAGGTGCCCGACATCAACGGAGTCTGGCAGACCTGGTGCGACATCATCACCAACGAGACCGTGGTGATGCAGGAAGCCGCGATGCTGAAGGTCGCCTCGGAGGACTTCCACAAGGCGTGGGGCGGCATGAAGACCGAGGCCAACGTGCTCGATCTGCCGGCCTGGATGCGCGCCACCGCCGCACGCAACGGCCATATCCGCGCCTGGCAATTGTTCTTCGAGGAATATCCGGTGGTGCTGGCGCCGACCACGGTAAAGCCGACGCCGGGACCGCGCGAGGACATCGTCAGCGCCGAGCGCGTGCGCGAGATCTTCTGGGGCGAGATCCGCTTCATTTCGGCGATCAACGTGCTGGGCCTGCCCGGCGCCGTGGTGCCGGTGGCACTGAATGACGGCAAGCCGATCGGCGTGCAACTGATAGCCGGACGCTACCGCGAGGACCTCGCGCTCGATGCGGCCGCCGCGATCGAGAAGCGCGCCGGCGTGCTCGTGCAGCGGCTGTGGGAGCAAATGGCCTGAGCCGGCAGCAGGGGCTTCGCGCACTGCGCGTGCCCCTGCTTGTTGGGCGTTGGCGGGACGGGCTGGTTCGTCGGATGCTAGCGTTGCTCTCGCATTCTCATTCGTGGAAGCATCCCCTCATCCGGCACGCTCCGCGCGTCACCTTCGCCCACAGGGGAGAAGGTGCATCACACCCTTGCCTTGAGCACAGCGCGTGCTGCCGCGACATAGTCCGACCAATGAGCCTCCGCGTAGCGCTCGGCCTGCCGGGCGCAGGTGATGTCAGGTGCATGCGCGGCTGCGATCATGCGTGCGAAGCGCTCTTCGGCCACCGTCGCGCCGTCGTCCGCGGCCGTCGACGCGAAGGCCGGCGCTGCGTGAGGTGCCACGGCGAGCCCGGCCATTCCGGCGAGCAAGATGCGACGTGACGTCTTCATGGCTATCGTCCTCCGTTGTCCGGCCTGCACTGTGGCAGGCGAGTGTGTCTCTGCGATCACGGCAGGGTACCCGTGTGCATTCGCCCAGTCCATCGGTTGCCGACGCCGCTTGACCGCGGCAGCGATCACGTTCCATTTAGCCGACTGTTCCGTCATCACAGCGCCACGCGTCGGATTGTCACGTGTCCTTCCGCAGTCAATCGTCCGGCCCGGCTTTGGCTGCTCCCGCCGCGGGACTGCTCTGTCTGATGATGTCCGCCGGCGCCGCCTTCGCCGCCGACGATGACGCCGCCGCTAAGCCGGCCGTTCCGAACATCTATCTCGATCTGCGCACGATCTATGCGGCGATCCCGGCGGGCACGCTTGGGCTCGGCTTCGGCAACACGTCGCTGTCGGCCGCGCTCGGAGCACTGGCGGTGCAGAGAGGCGCCGGATTGCCGAATGGCTTGCCGGCCGCGAAATCGATAGCCGTCGACCTGCCGCTGACCGTAGACGTCAGCGATCGCGTGTCGCTCTATGGCGGCGTGTCCGGCTCGACGATTGATCTCGGCGGCGGCTGGTCGTCGTTCGATATCACAAGCTGGAACATCGGTGTGCAGGCCGATCTCTATCAGCAGAACGGCGGGAAGATCCCGACGATCACGCTGCAATCCACCCTGACGCAGTCGGTGCCGAACGAGCAGGGCATGACGACGTCGTTCAACAACATCCTGGAATTCGACTACGCGCTGGACGAGGACGAGACGCGGGGCTGGCTTGCCGGCGTGCAATACACCCACACCGACATCGCCAGCCAGTTCGCCAGGATCAGGCCGTACACGATTCTCTATGCCGGCGGCTATTATCAATGGCCGAGCAACTGGAAGTTCACGGGACGCTTGGGTGTGCAGTCATTCGGCGGTGCCCAGCTCGTCAATCAGACGCTGGCGCACTCCTTCACCCAGCCGATCCTGCGGCTCGATCTCGACCGCATGGATGACAACGACAACCGCCTGTTCGGCATCACCGCGCAGATCGCCTGGATGCCGAAGCCGTCCTACCAGCTGACGCTGCGGACGCCGCTTTACGCCGTGCGCAACTGACTGCGGTCGTCTCCCGCAATTGACCGCATGATGGTGTGCGACCTCGGGGATCGGAGTGATCGCGCGGCTAGCTGTTAATCCGGCACCGGCACGTCGAACGTGTTCAGCGTGACGGAGACCATGCAGTAGACGCCGACGAGGTACGACAGCTCGGCCGCGCCGTGCTCGCCGAATTCCTTCACTGCGGCGCGCCAGGTCAATTCCGGCAGCACGCCGCCGCTCACCAGCGCCGAGGCCATGTCGTAGGCGACCGCCTCCTGCTTGGTCAGGTCGACCGGCCGCTGTCCAGCGACGATGGTGGCAAGCTTCTCGTCGGACAGGCCGCGCTGCTCGGCCACCAGCACATGGGCATAGAGCTCGTAGCCGGAGCGGAAATGCGATCCGGTGACCAGGATCGCGACCTCGCGCACCGGAGCCGGCAGTAGCGGCTTCGCCGCGATCGCCTTGACCAGCTCCCACACCGGTCCGCCGAAGCGCGGTTCGCGGATCCAGGGATTCCAGGGCCCGAGCAGCGCGCCGTCCTCGCGCATGTTCACGAAGCCCTTGAAGTGGTCCTTGATGCCCGCTCGCATGTCGTCATAGAGCGGCTTCTGTTCGTCGGTCAGTTGTTTCGGATCGAGAATGGGAAGGCGCACGGCAGGATCTCCTCGTTGAGAAGGCACGAAGCTCGCGCGCATGCCTGCCCAAGGCAAGTGAAGTTGCCGTGACATGCCAGGTCGTAGAGCGTTCGGTCAGGCCGCGCGTCGCGACGCGCTGAACGCCTCGTTCAAAACTCCAGCGGCGCGTTGTCGACGACTTCCTTCATCACGAAGAAGGTGCGGGTCTGGCGCACGCCGGGCAGCGCGATGAGCTGCTCGCCATGGATGCGGTTGAAGTCCTCCATGTCGCCGACGCGGATCTTGAGGAAGTAGTCGAAGTCTCCGGCGACGAGGTGGCAGTCGAGCACGAATTTCAGCTTGGCGATCGCCTGCTCGAACGTCGCAAAACTCTCCGGCGTCGAGCGGTCGAGCACGACGCCGACCATCACCAGCGTGCCCTTCGCCACCTTCTTCGGCGCAACCATGGCGCGGACGGCGGCGATGAAACCGTCCTCGAACAGGCGCTGAGTGCGGCGATGACAAGTCGCCGGGCTGATCGCGACGGTTTCGGCCAGCTCTGCATTGCTGAGCCGGCCGTTATTTTGCAGCAATCTCAATATCTTGAGGTCGGTGCGGTCGACCCTAGCGGCCATGGAAGAAACTTCCAGCAATTTGTAATCCTATGAAAGAATAAATAGCTAATCTGGCAATTAATGCAAGATAAAGCGCAATAGGCGTGCAGCATTTGAGAGCACATTTCCTGGAATAGGTGCTAGTCGCTTCCGCCGGCACAACGCCAATCGGGATGACCTATTCATGACGCTGGAAAAATTCGCGCGCTATCCATTGACCTTCGGGCCGACCCCCATCGAGAAGCTGGAACGGCTGTCAAAGCATCTCGGCGACAAGGTCGAGATCTATGCCAAGCGCGAGGACTGCAATTCCGGCCTTGCCTATGGCGGCAACAAGCTGCGCAAGCTCGAATACATCATCCCTGACGCGATCGCCTCGAACGCCGACACGCTGGTCTCGATCGGCGGCGTGCAGTCCAACCATACCCGCATGATCGCGGCGGTTGCCGCCAAGATCGGCATGAAGTGCCGGCTCGTGCAGGAAGCCTGGGTGCCGCACGAGGACGCGGTCTACGACCGCGTCGGCAACATCATGCTCTCGCGCATCATGGGCGCCGACGTGCGCCTGGTCGACGACGGCTTTGACATCGGCATCCGCAAAAGCTGGGAGCAGGCGATCGAGGAAGTGAAGGCGGCGGGCGGCAAGCCTTATGCAATTCCGGCCGGCGCCTCCGTGCATAAGTTTGGCGGGCTCGGTTACGTCGGCTTCGCCGAGGAGGTGCGCAAGCAGGAGAAGGAGCTCGGCTTCAAGTTCGACTATATCGTCGTCTGCACTGTCACCGGCTCGACCCATGCCGGCATGCTGGTCGGCTTCGCCGCCGACGGTCGCGCGCGAAAGGTGATCGGCATCGACGCCTCGTTCACGCCGGCGCAGACCAAGGCGCAGGTGCTCTCGATCGCGCAGAACACGGCCAAGCTCGTCGAGCTCGGCAAGGACCTCGTCGCGGACGATGTCGTGCTGATCGAGGACTACGCCTACCCGGCCTATGGCGTGCCGTCTGAGGAGACCAAAGAGGCCATCCGTCTGACCGCGCGGCTCGAAGGCATGATCACCGATCCCGTCTACGAGGGTAAATCGATGCAGGGCCTGATCGATCTTGCCAAGAAGGACTATTTCGAGAAGGGCGCAAAGATCCTCTACGCCCATCTCGGCGGCGCCCCGGCGCTGAACGGCTACGCCTACGCGTTCCGGAATGGGTAGCGCAGGTGTGATGTGATACAGGCGTAGCGCGCGCATCCTCACCCGTGTCGTCCTGGCGAAAGCCAGGACCCATTACCCCGACGGTGAGTTGTTGAAACACGCTGGGGCTACCCGCGCGTCATTTGCACGGCCTGTGAGTTATGGATCCCGGATCTGCGGTCGCTACGGGAAAGCGCTACGCGCTGCCCGGCGCTGCGCTCGTCCGGGATGACGATAGGGAGAGACGCGGGCGCACCAACTACAGCTGCGCTACGTGCCTACCGCGTCCTGATCAGTCGCAGCAATTCCTCGCCGTAATGCTCCAGCTTCTTGTCGCCGATCCCTGGCACATTGCGCAATTCGTCGAGCGTTGTCGGCCAGGCCCGCACGATGCCGTCGATGGTGGCATCGTGCAGCACCACATAGGCCGGCACGCCGCGCTCGCGCGCGACGTCGGAGCGCCAGGACCGCAGCCGCGCGCGCAATTCGGGATCGACGTCGCCTTGCGGCGCATTTGCCGCAGGCGCGAGGTCACCGCGGCGGGATTTGGCGCGGCTTGAGCGGATGCGGGTGCCGGGCGCCTCCTCGCGCAGCCACACCTCGGTCTCGCCGCGCAGCACGCCGCGCGATGAGTCCGTCAGCTTCAGCGCGCCAAAAGCCTCGCTGTCACTCTGCAAATGGCCCATCGCCACGAGTTGCCGCAGCACCGTGCGCCACTGCTTCTCGTTGAGCTCGCGCCCGATGCCGAACACCGAGAGCTTGTCGTGGCCGAACTGCGTCACCTTCTCGGTCAGCCGTCCCACCAGCACGTCGATCAGATGCATCGCGCCGAAGCGTTGGCCGGTGCGGTAGACGCAGGAGAGCAGCTTTTGCGCCAGCACCTTGCCGTCGCGCATTTTCGGCGGCGTCAGGCAGTTGTCGCAATTGCCGCAGGTCTCGCCCATCACGATCTCGCCGAAATAGGCGAGCAGCCGGCGGCGCCGGCAATGCGGCGTTTCGGCGAGGCCCACGAGCGCATCGAGCTTGCCGATCGAGACCCGCTTGAAATCGTCGGAGGCGCCGGATTCGTCGATCATGCGGCGCTGCTGCACGATGTCGGAGAGCCCATAGGCCATCCAGGCGGCGGACGGCTTGCCGTCGCGGCCGGCGCGCCCCGTCTCCTGGTAATAGGCCTCGATGCTCTTGGGCAGATCGAGATGGGCGACGAAGCGCACGTCGGGCTTGTCGATGCCCATGCCGAAGGCGATGGTCGCGACGATGACGATGCCGTCCTCGTTGAGGAAGCGGTCCTGGTTGCGCGAGCGTATACTGCTGTCGAGGCCGGCGTGGTAGGGCAGCGCCGCAATGCCGGCGTCTTCCAGCGCGCTGGCGACCTCCTCGACCCGGTTGCGGGAGAGGCAATAGACCACGCCGGCATCGCCGGCATGCCGTTCGCGGATGAACTCCTTCAGTTGCGACACCGAATTGCGCTTGTCGACGATCTCGTAGCGGATGTTCGGCCGGTCGAAGCTGGAGACGAATTGCGGGCTGCCGACAAGCCGAAGCCGCTCGACGATCTCCTTGCGCGTCAAGTCGTCGGCGGTCGCGGTCAGCGCGATCCGCGGCACGTCGGGAAAGCGCTCGGCGATGACGGAGAGAGCGACATATTCGGGGCGGAAGTCATGGCCCCATTGCGAGACGCAATGGGCTTCGTCGATCGCAAACAGCGCCACCTTCGCCTGGGCCAGCAGCGACAGGCAGCGCGGCGTGACCAGCCGTTCCGGCGCGACATAGAGCAGGTCGAGATCGCCCGCGATCAGGCGGCGCTCGATCTCGGACGCCTCCTGGAGTGTCAGCGAGGAGTTCAGCGCGGCAGCGTTGACGCCGGCTTCGATCAGGCCGGCGACCTGGTCGCGCATCAGCGCAATCAAAGGCGACACCACGATGCCGCAGCCCTCGCGCAGCAGCGAGGGCAGTTGATAGCACAGCGATTTGCCGCCGCCGGTCGGCATCAGGACCAGGCAATTGCCGCCATCGGTGACATGCTGGATGATCTTGCCCTGCGCGCCACGGAAGCCGGGCAGGCCGAACACCGAATGCAGCACCGACAGCGCATCGCGGCCGTCTCGGGGCGCGGGCAATGGGGCAGTGGAGGGCGCGGACATGGGCGAACGGGAGCAGGGCGGTGACGATTTCGTCACCGCCAGTGGCATGACGGCGCTGGCGTGACAAGGTTTTTGAGGCGAGCGCGGCAGCTCTTCTCTCGTGGTGTGGACAGAGCGTCCCGGGTTTCGCTCGCCGGGGGCAGGCAGCGGCCAGCCGCTTCCCTCACTCCTTCAGGTCATACCGGTAGGATTTCGACACGATCTGCCAGCCGTCGCTGAGCTTCATCGCGACCAGATAGTCGGTGAAGTAGCGCGGCGGCAGCTGGCACCTGACCTTGATGAAGGCGGTCTTGTCATCCGAGCGATCGATGGTGACGATGAAATCCTCGCGCGGCTTGCCCTCGGCCTTGGCAGAGGCCCGCTTGCGCACGCGGTCGAGCCAATCCGGTACGGTGAGGACCTGAAGCTCGCCCTTCTCGACCCAGCGCAAATCGGCGGAGGGATGGAAGATGGCGCCGAGCTTCTCGGCATCGCCCTCGTAAAGCCCGTCAAAATAGCTCTGCACGACGGCTTCGACGCTCGCACGGTTCTGGCTCATGGATCATCCTTCTAAATGATGGCTTGATCCGAACTTAGTCGTACACATCAAATTGCGCTATGGGTGTCTCCGCCATTTGCGCGAGGGCACTGCGATGACCGGATCAGAAAAGCCGAACGCTCGTATTCTTGCCGGCGAATGTTACTGCCGCGCCGTCCGCTTTGAAGTGGCAGACGAATTCTCCTACGCCATGAACTGCCACTGCTCGAACTGCCGCCGCACCACCGGCGCCGCCTGCAAGCCGTTCGCCGGGATCCAGCACAGCAAGCTCCGCATCGTCGCCGGCGAGGGTGGGCGCATCATTGTCGGGGACGAGATCACCCATGATGCACACTGCGCCCGCTGCGGCTCGCTGCTCTATTCCCGGGTTCGCGAAGGAAAATGGGTCCATGTCGCCATGGGAACCCTGGTCGATGCCCCCTCGATCCGGCCGAGCGCGCATATTTTCGTCGGCTCCAAGGCGCCCTGGCACGAGATCACGGACAATCTGCCGCAATATCGCGGGCACATCGCCGATGGCTGAGGGAACCTGGCCCCTGCGCGGCCTTGTCAGCGAACCGCTATCGCGCTGGCGAGACTAACAAAAGGGGCTCCGCATGCTCCCGGCGCCGTCTTCGTGACCCCCATCACAAGCGCGCGCGGTGGATCCTGCTAAGGAAGCCCAAAAGGGCCCAAAGGGTGTCGAATGCCCTCGATCTCTGGAAGTCGTGTCATGCGCAACCTGCTCAGACTTTGTCCGCTTCTTCTGGTCCTCCTGTTCGGCGCCGAGCCCGCGCTCGCCGGAAAACGCGTCGCGCTGGTGCTCGCCAATTCGGCCTACCAGAACGCGCCGTCGCTCGCGAACCCCGTCAATGACGGCGCGGTGATGGCCAAGACGCTGAAGGAGGCCGGCTTCGACGTCGTCGAGTCCCGGCACGACCTGTCGGCGCTGGATACAAGGCGCGTGCTGCGCGACTTCGCCGACGCGACGCGCGATGCCGATATCGCGGTGGTCTACTACGCCGGCCACGGCATCGAGGTCGAAGGCTCGAACTATCTGATCCCGGTCGACGCCAAGCTCGAGCGCGACACCGACGTCTATGACGAGGCGCTGTCGCTCGACCGCGTCCTGGTCGCGGTCGAACCCGCAAAGCAACTGCGCCTGGTGATCCTCGATGCCTGCCGCGACAATCCGTTCGGCAAGACCATGAAGCGCACGGTCGCCTCGCGCGGCATCGGCCGCGGCCTTGCCCAGGTCGAGCCGACCAGCCCCAACACGTTGATCGCCTATTCGGCCAAGGCCGGCTTCACGGCGCAGGATGGCGACGGCGCCAACAGCCCGTTCACCGTCGCGCTGTCGCGGCATCTGACCACGCCGGGTCTCGACGTCCGCCGAGCCTTCGGCTTCGTGCGCGATGACGTGCTGAAGAGCACGAACAACAAGCAGGAGCCGTTCGTCTATGGCTCGCTCGGTGGCGAGGACGTGCCGCTGGTGCCGGTCAAGGCGACGCCCGCAGCCGCAGCAGTGCCCAATCCGCAGGCGGACATGCGCCGCGACTATGAGCTGGCGCTGCAGGTCGGCAACAAGGCGGCCTGGGAAGCCTTCCTCGCCCAGCACGCCGACGGCTTCTATGCGAGCCTCGCCAGGTTGCAGCTCGAGAAGATCGCGGCCGAGCAGGCCCATGCTGCGGCGATCGAGAAGGCCAAGCAGGCCGAGGCCGAGCGCGACCGTCTCGCCGCTGTCGGCGCACAGAAGGAGGCGCAGGCCAAGGCCGCGGCCGATGCGAAGGTGGCCGAGCAGGCGCAGCTTGCCGCGCAGAAGGCCAAGGAGCAGGCGCAGCAGCAGGCGGCCGCCGCCGAGCAGCAGCGCGTCAACCTCGCCGGCGCAGCGCCGAATGCCGCGCCGGCCAGCGCGGCCGCGCCGACCGGCACAAATGTCGCCGCGCTGACGCCGGCGACCGCGCCGGCCGATCTCACCCGCTCGGTGCAGACCGAGCTCGGCCGCGTCGGCTGCTTTTCCGGGCAGGCCGACGGCAATTGGACCACGACCTCGCAGCGCTCGCTGTCGCAATTCAACCGCTATGCCGGCACCAAGCTCGACGTGAAGGTCGCAAGCGCCGATGCGCTCGATGCCGTCAAGTCAAAATCCTCGCGGGTCTGCCCGCTGGTCTGCGAGCACGGCTTCAGGGCCGATGGCGACAAATGCACCAAGATCGTCTGCGGCGACGGCTATGCGCTGAGCGACGACAATGAGTGCGAGAAGAAGCGCGCGGCCAAGCCCGCGGTTTCAAAGCCCGCGACGTCGCGGCGCGACGACAGCGGCGACGACCGTCCGGCGCGGAAGCGTTCGCAGGAGGGCTCCGCGGGCGGCTATGGCGGCATCGGCGGTTATGGCCGCGCTGCGGCCGGCATCGCAGCCGGCGCGCGTCGGGCATCAGGTGGCAGCAGCGGTCAGATCTATTGCGACAACACCACCTGCCGCCCGGTCAACCGTGGCTGTCATCTCGAATATCGCGGCGGCGGCGGCCCGGGCAATGCGGCCAATGCCGAGGTGTGCAACTAGGGAAATGCTTCCACGTGGTCGTCCCGGCCTTCGCCGGGACGACGGTTACGTCGCGATCGCGCTCGCCGCGATGTTCACCGTTAGTGCGAGCAGAGCCGTGTTGTAGATGAAGGAGACGATGCCGTGCGCGGTGGCGGTGCGGCGGATGGTCTTGTCGGTGATGCCGACGTCGGAGACCTGCGCGGTCATGCCGATCACGAAGGAGAAGTAGACGAAGTCCCAGTAGTCGGCGTGATCGTCCTTGTCGCCGCTCGGGAATTGCAGGCCGCCGGGTGGATGGCGGTAATAGTCGTGGGCGTAGTGCAGCGCGAAGGTCGTGTGCACGGCGGCCCAGGACAGCGCGATGGTGGTGATCGCGATGGTCAGCTCCCAGACGCCGCGATGCGGCGTGCCGAGCTCGAAGACGATCGCGGCGATGCTGGCAAAGGCGCCGATCGCCGTCACCAGCAGGATCACGAAGCGGCCGTCGTCTTGCATTGCTGCGGCGCGGCGGATGTGCTGGTGGTCGTTGTTCAGCATCATGCCGTAGACCAGCACCAGATAGGCCGCAATCAGCGCATCCCAGCCGAGCACCAGCCGCGTCACGAGCCGCAGCGAGCCCGGCAGCAGCAGGCAGACGATGATGCCGATCCCAAGCGAGATGAAGGTTCTCGGCCGCGCATAAAGCAGCCGCATTGGCCGCGACATCTGGCGGAAGCGGACGAGGACGGGATCTTCTTTACCGTCGGCCGCCATCGATGCGAGCTAGCTCTTCCGCTCGGCGACGAAGTGCGCGGCGGCGCGCAGCACGTCGGCGCGATCGCCGAAGATCGAGACGGCGCTGTCGGCCCGCGCGAGCAGGTCGCGCACGCGCTGCTTGGCGCCCTCGATGCCGAGCTGGGTGACGAAGGTGGTCTTGCCGAGCGCTGCGTCCTGCCCCGACGGCTTGCCGAGCGCGGCCGCGTCGCCCTCGACGTCGAGCAAATCATCGGCGATCTGGAAGGCTTCGCCGAGCGCGCGGCCGTAATCGTCGAGCGCCTGATATTCTTTCTGCGAGGCCTGCCCGAGGATGGCGCCCGCGATGCAGCCATAGCGGAGCAGCGCGCCGGTCTTCATCTGCTGGAGCCGAGCAACGTCGACCGGCTCGCGGTCGCCGAAACGACCTTCGCCGGCGAGATCGAGCATCTGGCCGCCGACCATGCCGCCGATGCCGGAGCAGCGCGCCAGTGCGCGCGTCAAAAGGAGCCGCACGTTGGCATCGCGATGGATCTCGTCGCGGGTGATGATGTCGAAGGCGAGCGTCAGCAGTCCGTCGCCGGCGAGGATCGCGGTGGCGTCATCGGTCTTCTTGTGCAGGGTGGGCCGGCCGCGGCGCAGGTCGGAATTGTCCATTGCCGGCAGATCATCGTGGATCAGCGAATAGCAGTGGATGCATTCGAGCGCTGCGCCGGCGAGCAGGGCGGCCTCACGCGGCACACCGAACACCGCGGCGCTCTCGACCACCAGGAACGGCCGCAGGCGCTTGCCGCCGTTAAGGCTCGAATAGCGCATTGCGTCCATCAGTCGCTTGGGGCGGGTGATTTCATCGGGCAGGATGTCGTCCGACAGCAGGCGGCCGAGCAGGGCCTCGGTATCATCAGCGGTCTTGTCCAGACGCTTGGCGAAATCGGACGGGGACGTGCCGGTCATCAAGAAGGGCTCCAGAACCAAAATTCGGCGGGACAATCCTTTATGCGCCCGCCCCAGTCAATCGTTTGGAAGGCCTTAAAAGTGTTGAAAAAGGCCCGAACAATCACAGGCTTAACGGCCGAGTTCGCTGATTTTGCGCCGGAAAGGTTGATTTGCGCGTCCTTAAGACCCTGATCGTGGTGATCGCGATCGCGCTTCTCGCGCCCTACTTGATCGCGCCGTTCTACCGCACCGGCCATCCCGTTTCGACGCTGATGGCCTGGCGAAGCTTGCGCGGTGCGCCGATGCATCGGGAATGGATCGACCTTGCGGCGATGTCGCCCTACCTGCCTCGTTCGGTGGTGGCGGCCGAGGATGCCCATTTCTGCAAGCATCACGGCATCGACTGGGGTGCGCTGCGCGAGGCGATCGACGACGCGCAGGAGGACGGCACGCCGTTCCGGGGCGCTTCCACCATTACCCAGCAGGTGGCGAAAAACCTGTTCCTCTGGCAGGGGCGGGATTTTGTCCGCAAGGCGCTGGAGTTTCCGCTGGCGCTGTGGATCGACTTCGTCCTGCCCAAGCGGCGGATCCTGGAGATCTACCTCAACATCGCCGAACTCGGCCCGCAGGGACAGTTTGGAGTGGAGGCGGCCAGCGCTTATGCCTTTGGCAAATCGGCCGCGAACCTGTCGCCCCGGGAGGCGGGCCTGCTGGCCTCGATCCTGCCGAATCCGGTCAAACGCAGCGCCAGAAACCCCGGTCCGGGCGTGCGGCGGCTGGCTGCAACCTATATGGCAAGGGGGCAGGCCAGCTCGCTTTCAACCTGCTGGCGGGAAAATCGCGGATTTTGAGCCCTTTCCGGGCACATTTTCCGGTCCAAAACCCTAGCTTTGCGGCCAGCCTTCCTCTATAAGCCCGGGCTTGATCGGCATTCAGCTCGCCTCGCATCGCGGGTGCTGAGCCGTCCCCTAGCGGACGATGCCCGGACAACACCAATCCCTAGAGGATATTGATAATGGCCGTTCCGAGAAGAAAAACCTCGCCGTCGCGCCGTGGCATGCGCCGCTCCGCGGACGCGCTCAAGAAGCCGACCTATGTCGAGGACAAGGACTCTGGCGAGCTCCGTCGCCCGCACCATCTCGACCTCAAGACCGGCATGTACAAGGGCCGGCAGGTCTTGAAGAAGAAAGAGTCCTGAGGCCGGACGTTTTCCTTTGGGCAGGGCGACGCAGCCCGCCTGATTTCGGCCTATCCCAGAACCAAGTTGCGTTAGGTGGTGACGGCGGCGGAGCAAATGCTTCGCCGCCGCATTGTCCTGCCCGGAGGTCTAAAGCGCGATGAGACTGGGATGAATCGTCATCGCGCTTTAGGTTATTGTTTGAGCATGATCTTTTCGGAAAACCGCTCCACACTTTTCCGGATCATGCTCTAGATCGAGAAGGCATTTTGCCGATGGTCGGTTTCCCGCTACTTCTGATTCCGCTCGCGGTCTACAACATCATCGCCTTCCTGATGCCGACCGTGTCGTTCACGGACGTGCTGTTCAAGGTGCCGATGGTGACGGGCGAAGTCTGGCCGGTCACGCTCGCTGACCTCCTCCTCGCGCTCGGCGTGGTGCTGTTGCTTCTCGAGGTGGTCAAGGGCGCGCGCCCCGGCGCCAAGTTCCTGATGGATCACCTGCTGTCGCTGATCATATTCGGCGCGGCCGCGGCCGAATTCGTGATGTGGCCGAAATTCGGCAACTCCACCTATTTCCTCCTGGTGCTGCTCTCGATGGCCGATTTCCTCGGCGGCATCGCCCAGCGCACGCGCCGCCGCATCACCTATGTCGCCGCCGAGGCGGTGACGACGCCGCGCAAGGCCAAGCGCCAGGCCGAACCGGAAGCGGAGGATGCGAAGTTCGAGCCGAAACATGAGCCCGCGCCCGCGCCGCTGCCGCCGGCTCCTCCCGCGCCTTCCGCGCAATCGGTTGCCGAATCCGTGCTGATGGATCACCCCGCGCCGAAGCCCGTGCAGAACAACTCGCCGGAAATCCCGTCGCCGCATCTGCAGCCGGGTAACGGCACTCCGTCTCCCGACACGCCGCCGCGCTGATTTTCCCTCAAGCCACCTGCCGCGTACGTGCGCTGACGCTGGGCAGCGGGCGCTTGCTGCCATAGGCCATGCGCGCATCCTCGGGCGAGGCGCGGCGCAGCCGGCTTGCCTGGGGCAGGTGCTCGGCATTGGCGATGAGCTGGGCGACGAAGCTCGGATCGGGGCGCGGCAGCGGCACCTTGTGCACCCACTGCAATGTCGGCGTCATCGGCACCAGGGCCGTGCCCGTGCCGCCTTCCGCCTCGTCCAATCGATCAGTACCCAACATCGCAATCACCGTTGATCCGGCGGAAAACTGTCGCGTTTCGGGACGCTGCGCCGGTGCGAGTCATGTACTCGCAAGGCCTATGCCGGACGGGCCGGTTTGGTTCCGGCCCCGCCTTCAAACGTGGTTTCCAAATTGTTTATGAACTTTGCCTAGGGTCGGGGGCGAATCCGGCTCTATCCTGTGCCGGCTCAGGACTCCCCGCTGTCCCGAAACGAGGCGAATTTGACCCCCGCATTGCCGCAAGCCTCCGAAATCCTCGCTGGCCTCGGCCAGGCCGTGTTTGTCTGGGACCTCGCCAGCGACGCCATCGTCTGGGGCGAGCGTGTCGATGCCGTCTTTCCCGCCATTCCGGCCGAGCGGCTGGCGACTGGCGCCGAATTCGCCAGGCTGATCGAGCCCGTGCAATCCGTGCGCATCGCCGCACTGGCGCAGACCTCCGCCGTGCACGGCGCCGACGGCACGCCCTATCGCGTTGAATATGGCGTGCGCATGAGCGCGTCCGATCCCGTGGTCTGGATCGAGGAGACCGGCCGCTGGTTCGCCGGCCCCGACGGCCGCCCGGTACGTGTGCAGGGTATCGTCTGCATCAACAACGAGCGCCACGCCCGCGACGAGGAGCTGGCGAGGCTCGCCCGCCTCGATCCGCTGACGGGCGAGCTCAACCGCACCCATCTGATCGCGGCGCTGGCCGAGGCGATCGAGGAGTCGACGCGCTTTCGCTCGACCTCGGCCTTCATGCTGCTCGGCATCGATCATCTCGCCCGCGTCAACGACGCCTTTGGCTTCGACGTCGCCGACGCCGTGATCCTCGACGTCGCAAGACGCATCCGCGCGCGACTGCGCGGCGGCGACGTGCTCGGGCGCTTCTCCGGCAACAAGTTCGGCCTGATCCTGAAGAACTGCACCGTCGACGACATGAATGTCGCCGCCGAGCGCTTCCTCGCCGGCATCCGTGACGAGGTGGTGCCGACGAGATCGGGCCCGGTCTCGGTCACGGCCTCGATCGGCGCCATCAGCTTGCCGCGCTATGCCCGCACCACCGACGAGGCGATCAACCGTGCCCACGAGACGCTGGACGCCGCCAAGCGCCGCCGCGCCGGTTCGTTCGCGGCGTGGCGGCCGAACGCCGAGCGCGACGCGCAGCGCCGCGTCAACATCCGCGTCACCGACGAGATCGTCACCGCGCTGAACGAGCGCCGCATCCTGCTCGCCTATGAGCCGGTGGTCGCCGCGGGCACGCGCGAGGGCGCTTTCCACGAATGCCTGGTGCGGATGGACCAGGGTGACGGCCAGGTGCTGCTCGCGCCCGACATCGTACCGGTCGCCGAGCGGCTGGGCCTCATTCGCCTGGTCGATCACCGCGTGCTCGAACTCGTGGTCGCCGAGCTCGCTGCTTCGCCCGATGTCCGGCTCAGCCTCAACATCTCACCCGACACCACCATGGATCCGGATTGGTGGGCCGGAATCGAGTCGCTGATGCACGCCCATCCCGGCGTCGCCGAGCGGCTGATCGTGGAGATCACCGAGACGGTCGCGATCCAGGACATCGACGATGTCCGCGCCTTCGTCGGCCGCCTGAAGCATTTCGGCAGCCGCATCGCCATCGACGATTTCGGCGCCGGCTACACCTCGTTCCGCAATTTGCGCAAGCTCGGCGTGGATATCGTGAAGATCGACGGCGCCTTCGTCCAGAACATCACCCATTCCGCCGACGACCGCGCCTTCGTGCAGACCCTGATTGACCTCGCCCGCCGCCTCGACATCAAGACGGTGGCCGAATGGGTCCAGGACGAGGAAGCCGCCGGCATGCTGCGCGACTGGGGCTGCGACTACATCCAGGGCCGCCTGATCGGGCTGGCGTCAGCCGATCGGCCATGGTGCCCGCCGCCGGACAACGCACTGCCCGCAGCGGGGTAGCTGTGTAGGGTGGGTTAGCGAAGAGCGTAACCCACGACTTTTTGTACCCGCAGGCACGAGCAGAGGTGGGTTACGCCTTCGGCTAACCCACCCTACGATTGCGTTCGTCGGCTTGGCTCTCTCCTCCATCATTGCGTCGCTGCGCTCGCAATGACGGTGTGTGGCTATGCCACGCAGATGTTCGGCACCGCGACCTTCTGAAACAGATGCGGGCTTGCGACGGCGGATGCGGGGTAGACTGCGATCTTGGCCCGGAATTCCGGATGGGTGAAGGCCGCGCGGAAATGCGCGTTGGATTCCCAGACCGCGTAGTTGAGATAGGTCGGATTGTCGCCGACGGCGCGGTGAAGCTGGGTCGAGATGAAGCCGGGCTGCCGCTTCATGAAGGCGGCATCGTCCTGCCAGCTCTTCAGGAAGTTCTGTTCGTCTTCCGCATCGAGCGTGAACAGATTGACCAGCACCACGGGGCCGGCGTCGAGAGCGATCTGGCGGTCGATCGGGAAGGCCGGGTCGAGCGGGCGCATCTGGGGCATGACATCACTCCGTCTAGTTTGGTATCATCATGTCAATTCGACAATGTGTGACATAGATATTTGACATGATGATGTCAATACGGAATGATCGTAACAAATGAGCAAGACCAAGCGGACCCCGGCGGGCGACGCCCTGACCGGCCTCATCCTCGACCTGTTCCGGGCCAACGGCCTGCTGCTGACCGCCGGCGACCGGCTGGTGGCTCCGCTCGGCCTCACCAGCGCGCGCTGGCAGATCCTGGGAGCGATCGTCGATGCGGAGCGTCCCGAGCCGGTCGCCTGGCTGGCGCGCAATCTGGGCGCCAACCGCCAGAACGTGCAGCGTATCGTCAACGACCTCGAGCGGGACGGCCTCGTCGCGTTCGAGGCCAACCCCCATCACCGCCGGGCGCAGCTCGTGGTCCTCACCGACAAGGGCAGGCAGGTCTACGATGCCGCCGGCCGCCTGCAGGTCCCGTGGGTCAACGGGCTGGCGAACGGATTATCGGTCAAGGATATCGAAATGGCCCATCGCGTCGTGACCGCACTGCGAGCCGGTCTGAAAGACGCCGGTGAAGCGAACGAATGAGCGGGGGAGGCGTCAGGGGGACACGAGGCGTACATCGTGTGAGCCCATTTCGGACTCAAATCCGCCGCCGACTCAATCGATGTAATCAAATACGGTTGGGGGCATGTCCTGAGTTGGGGAATTTGCCATGAGTGATGAAGATTTGCTCCGTCATAAGAGACAGAAGCCGATTTCCTCTGCCGAAGATATCGTGCCTGATGAGTCTTTCGAACTCTTGTCAAGGCAGCTTTGCGAAGGCGCTAGCTTTTCGGACGATGAATCCCCGTCGAACGACGTTTTCTTGCTTCTTGAGGAGAATGCGCGGCTTCGTGCGCTTGCCATCAGTCTTTCCAGCCTGGTCGGAGATCTTTCCGAACGGGAGTGGAGCAATGCGCTCGCATCGGTAGATCGTGCCACGCTCAATCGCCTGCGGTCGTCTCGGGCGTGACGATGGAGCGAGCGGCGGGGTGAAGCGGAGCGTCACGCCACGCGGCGGGTGGCGCTCAGCCTCTCGATCACGCCGCGCACCTCCGCAGTGGGGCACGGCTTGCCGAAGTAATAGCCCTGCACCGCAGTGCAGCCGCACTCGCGCACGAAATCGAGCTGCTCCACCGTTTCCACGCCTTCCGCCGTGGTCTCGACGCCGAGCACGGCGCCGAGGCTGGCGATGGTGCGCACGATCGCGATGCTCTCCGGGCTTTCGCCGAGCGTGCCGACGAAGGAGCGGTCGATCTTGATGCGGTCGAACGGGAATTTGCGCAAATAGCTGAGCGATGAGTAGCCGACGCCGAAATCGTCGAGGCTGACGCGTACCCCGAGCGCCCGAAGCTGGTGCAAAATCTCGATCGTCGCCTCGCTGTCGTCGAGCAGTGCCGTCTCGGTGACCTCGAGCTCGAGCCGACGCGGCGGCAGCCCTGCCTCCGCGAGCGCGTTCGTGACCATCGCCACCAGCCCGCGCGAGCGGAATTGCACCGGCGACAGGTTGACCGCCACCGCGACATCCGGCCAGGACGCGGCGGTCGCGCAGGCTGTGCGCAGCGCCCATTCGCCGATCGGAACGATCAGGCCGTTCTCTTCCGCGATCGGAATGAATTCGGCCGGCGAGACCAGGCCGCGCGTCGGATGATTCCAGCGCAGCAGCGCCTCGAAGCCGGTGAGCTCGGACGTGTCGAGGCGGACCTGCGGCTGGAACACGAGGTGGAACTGGCGTCCCTCCAGCGCGCCACGCAAGTCGTGCTCCAGCGCGTGCCGGCTGCGCGCCTCTTCTTCCATCTCGGGTTCGAATAGCTGATAGGCGCCGCGTCCTCTCGCCTTGGCCTGGTACAGCGCGAGGTCGGCGCATTTCATCAGCTCGTCCGCATCGAGCCCGTGATCCGGTGCGATCGCGATGCCGATGGATACGCCGATGTGAATCGACTGGTTCTCCAGCGGAGGTGGCCGGCCGATGATCTCGACCAGACGGCGCGCGAGCTGCTCGGCGGATTGCGGCTGGGGTGCGCGTTGCAGTACCGCGAACTCGTCGCCGCCGAGGCGCGCGACCGTGTCGTGCTCGCCGACATTTTCCTTCAGCCGCGCCGCGACCCAGCGCAAGAGCCGGTCGCCGGCGGCATGTCCGAGCCTGTCGTTGACCGTCTTGAAGTTGTCGAGGTCGAAGCACAGCACGGCCATCGCGCCGCCGGCGATCGCGACCTGGTTCAGTCCCTCGCCCATCTTCTCGCGGAACAGCGTGCGGTTGGGCAGGTCGGTGAGCGAATCGTGCCGCGCCATGTGCGCGACGCGGGCCTGCGCTTTGTGGCGCTCGGTGACGTCCTCATAGGTGACGACCCAGCCGCCATGTTCCATGCGCTTGTGATTGAGCTTGATGATGCGGCCGTCGCTCAAATGGCGGTGCAGCGTGTGCTCGCCTTCGCGCAGCCGCTCGACATAGTCGGCATAGAGTCGCGCAGCCGTGGTGTTCGGGTGGATGCCGAGCGAGCAGCTATGCTCCATGATCTCGCGCATCGAGACACCAGGCTTCACGATGTCGGGCGACAGGCCGTACATCTCGATGTAGCGGCGGTTGCAGACGATGACGCGCAGGCTCGAGTCGAGCATGCACAGGCCCTGGCTCATATTGTTCAATGCCGCGTCGAACCGGCGATATTGCTCGCTCAGCTCCTCGACCGCGCGCTCGCGTTCGGTGATGTCCTCGTAGGTGGCGACAAATCCGCCCTCGGGCAGCGCGCAATAGCGCACCGAGACCACGGTGTCGTTCGTCATGCGCCGGCGCATCGGCGAGGAATCCCGGCTCGCGATCCGCGCGCCCGCGGATTCGAGGATCTGCTGCGGGCTGTATTCCGAGGAGAAGGCGCCGTTCGCGATCGAGCGCTCGATCAGCTCGCCAAGATGCGTGCCGGGCTTGGTCTCCTCCGGCGATAGCATATAGATCTTCCGGTAGGTGTTGTTGCAGACGCGCAGCCGCATGTCGCTGTCGTAGAAGGCGAGCCCGTGCGCCATGTTCTCCAGCGCAGCATCGAGCATGACATTTTGCTGCCGCAGCGCCTCCTCATAACGCAGCCGCTCGGTGACGTCCTCATGCACCGTCACCCAGCCGCCGTCGGGGAGGAAGCGGGACGCCGCCTGCACCATCCGGCCGTCATGGCGCATCACGAGCAGGGACTTCGACTTCCTGCTGCGGATGTCCTCCAGCCGGGCATCGTGGAATTCGTCCGCAGGCATGCCCGGCAGATTGCCGCGCGACATCCAGTGTTCGATCACCGTGCTGTGCGATACGCCCGGCTTCACGATGTCGGCGTCGAGATTGTAGAGACGCAGGAATCGCTCGTTGCAGACGACGACGCGGCTCTCGGCGTCATACATGATGAGGCCGTGCGACATGTTGGCGAGCGCATGCTGGCTGCGCTCGGTCTGCACACGCAGTTCGGCCTCGAGCCGGGCGCGGCGGGTGACGTCGTCGCAGATCGTCATCCAGCCGCCGCCGGGAAGCGGCTTCAGGTCGAGCGCCATGACGAGGCCGCTGGAAAGCCGCTGCTCGGTGCGGAAGGGTTCGCCGGCCGCGATCTGCGCGATGCGCGAGGCGTACAGCGCGTCGAGCTCGCTCTCCGGAAAATTGCCGCGCGTCGCGCTGTGCGCGAGCACCTCGCGGTAGCTGGTCCCCTGCCGGACGACGTCTGCCGACAGGTCGAACAGCTCGAGATAACGGCGGTTGAGCAGCACGATCCGGTTGTCGGCGTCATAGACGCAGACGCCCTGCTCCATGCGGTCGAGCGCAAGCTGGCTCAGCACGAGCAGCGCCTCTGCGCCTTGCTCACGGCCTGCACCGGGCTCGATGTTGCGGGTCGACGTCATGGGATCGGCGGCTTCTCGGCGGGCAATACACTTAACGCGACGTAACTGGGACGCCGAGGGTAGCGAACACCCGGGAAAATTCCCTTAAGCGCGGTAGTTTACGGAGGGTGACCGGCGAAGCGGAGAATGATCCGGTCGCCCCTGGCGCATCGGCCCGGATGCATCTCGGCCGTTCATCCTTCGAGGCTCGCTACGCGCGCACCTCAGGATGACGGGGCTCAGATGATGAGGCGGGGATATGATGACGTGGAGGCACAATGCTGCCCCAACGTCGTCCTGGCGAAAGCCGAGCCATTACGACCGGCCGATGTTGTTGGAATGATCTTTTGTGCCCAGCCGGCCTCAACAACTGCGCCCTGGGGTTATTGCGACGAGCGCAGGCGCTCGCGCGGAGGTCCTGGCTTTCGTCAGGACGACATTGTGGTGCTAGCGGTGCTAAGCTACGGGCTCCGCGCCCGTACGCCGACGAACGAGGGACCTACTCGTCCTTCTTCGACATGCGCTCGAGGCGCTCCTGCATTTCCTTCATCTGCTGGCGCAGATCGTCGATGTTGTTGTCCTTCGGCGCCTCGGCGCTCGCATCGGGCTCCGGCTCCGCCGCCGGCCGCGCCGACGGCGCGAAGGGCTTGAACATCGAGAAGGTCTGCTGGAACAGCTCCATGTTGCGGCGGACCTGCTCTTCCAACGGAGCAAAAGGAGTGCCGGAGAGGGTGCTGGCGATCTGCTTGCGGAACTTCTCCTGCTCCTGGGTCAGCGTCGCGATCGACTGCTCCAGATATTTCGGCACCACCATCTGCATGCTGTCGCCGTAGAAGCGGATGAGCTGGCGCAGGAAGGTGGTCGGCAGCAGGTTCTGGCCGGCCTTGTTCTCCTGTTCGAAGATGATCTGGGCGAGCACGGAGCGGGTGATGTCGTCGCCGGTCTTGGCGTCGTAGACCAGGAAATCTTCGCCCTCCTTCACCATCGCGGCGAGGTCTTCCAGCGTCACGTAGGTGCTCGTTCCGGTGTTATAGAGCCGGCGGTTCGCGTATTTCTTGATAGTCGTGGGTTGGTCTGATTTCGCCATGGGCTCTCACTTGCAAACGCTGAGAACGGGAACCCGACGGGCTATGCCGCAGGGCGGGAAGAGTACGCAACGCAACAAAATAAGCATTTTCAAAGGGCTCACGCTACCGTTTTGTGCGCCACGGTTAATTGCGGAGCAAAAAGCTGCTTGCGAAATCGCCAAGAACGCTATTTTGAATGCGGTGCGGCATGGATTCGGCGCGCTGCCGATTGACATGCCTCAACGACGTTAACAGGATGCCTAACGAGACTGGCGAGCCGTTTTCTCAAAGCCCCGCCTGCCCCCTTCAAGAACCTCAAGCCTCAGGAGATGCCCATGTCAGACGATGTCGTCATCGTCAGCGCCGCCCGCACCCCGGTCGGAAGCTTCAACGGAGCCTTCGCGACCCTTCCTGCCCATGACCTCGGCGCCGTTGCCATCAAGGCCGCGCTGGAGCGCGGCGGCATCGAGCCCGGCCGAGTCTCCGAAGTCATCATGGGTCAGATCCTGACCGCCGCACAGGGTCAGAACCCGGCCCGCCAGGCTGCGATCTCCGCCGGCATTCCGGTCGAGAGCCCGGCCTGGGGTGTCAACCAGCTCTGCGGCTCGGGCCTGCGCTCCGTCGCACTCGGTTACCAGGCGCTGCTCAACGGCGACTCCGACATCGTGGTCGCCGGCGGTCAGGAGTCCATGAGCATGGCCCCGCACGCCCAGTACCTGCGCGGCGGTGTCAAGATGGGCGCAGTCGAGTTCGTCGACACCATGATCAAGGATGGCCTGTGGGACGCCTTCAACGGCTACCACATGGGCAACACCGCGGAAAACGTCGCGCGCCAGTGGCAGATCACCCGCGCCCAGCAGGACGAGTTCGCGGTCGCCTCGCAGCAGAAGGCCGAGGCCGCGCAGAAGGCCGGCAAGTTCAACGACGAGATCGTCCCCGTCACCATCAAGACCCGCAAGGGCGACGTCGTCGTCAGCGCCGACGAATATCCACGTCACGGCGCGACGCTCGACTCGATGGCGAAGCTCAAGCCGGCCTTCGAGAAGGACGGCACGGTTACCGCCGGCTCGGCCTCCGGCATCAATGACGGCGCCGCCGCGGTGGTACTGATGACGGCGAAGCAGGCCGCCAAGGAAGGCAAGAAGCCGATCGCGCGCATCGTGTCCTGGGCGCAGGCCGGCGTCGATCCGAAGATCATGGGCTCGGGGCCGATTCCGGCCTCGCGTCTCGCGCTGAAGAAGGCCGGCTGGAACGTCGGCGATCTCGACCTGATCGAGGCCAACGAGGCCTTCGCGGCGCAGGCCTGCGCCGTCAACAAGGACCTCGGCTGGGATACCTCCAAGGTCAACGTCAACGGCGGCGCGATCGCGATCGGCCATCCGATCGGTGCTTCCGGCGCGCGCGTGCTCGTCACGCTGCTGCACGAGATGCAGAAGCGCGATTCGAAGAAGGGCCTCGCCACGCTGTGCATCGGCGGCGGCATGGGCATCGCGATGTGCGTGGCACGCGACTGAAGCGGCCTTACGCGTAACTGACGCGTGCGCTGCACACGTCAGCCGCGTGCGTTGCACGCGATTAAAAAGGCAGCGGTTGCAAATCAAATATTCTTCGCAACCGCGCCCGCCTCGATTAAAGACAAACGCCCGGCTCGACGCCGGGCGTTTTGTTCTTGATGTCCGTCAAACCTACCGCATAATCCGCAGTTAAAAACGATCACTCAGAAAAGTCCAAGAAACCATCTTCAAGAAACCATCCGAGACGAGTCCAAGGGAAGGAAATCGACATGGCACGTGTTGCATTGGTGACGGGCGGAACGCGCGGTATCGGAGCTGCAATCAGCAAGGCCCTGAAGGCGGCCGGCTACAAGGTCGCAGCAAGCTATGCCGGTAATGATGCGGCCGCGGAGAAGTTCAAGGCGGAAACCGGCATTGCCGTCTACAAATGGGACGTCGCGTCGTTCGACGCCTGCGCCGACGGCGTGAAGAAGGTCGAAGCCGATCTCGGTCCGATCGACGTGCTCGTCAACAACGCCGGCATCACCCGCGACACCGCCTTCCACAAGATGACGCTCGAGCAGTGGACTGCCGTGATCAACACCAATCTCGGTTCGCTGTTCAACATGACGCGCCAGGTGATCGAAGGCATGCGCGCCCGCAAGTTCGGCCGCATCATCTCGATCTCCTCGATCAACGGCCAGAAGGGGCAGTTCGGCCAGGTCAATTACTCCGCTGCCAAGGCCGGCGACATCGGCTTCACCAAGGCGCTGGCGCTGGAGAACGCCAAGGGCGGCATCACCGTGAATGCGATCTGCCCAGGCTACATCAACACCGAGATGGTGCAGGCGGTGCCGAAGGACGTGCTGGAGAAGAGCGTCATCCCGCAGATCCCGGTCAACCGGCTCGGCGAGCCTGAGGAGATCGCGCGTGCCGTGGTGTTCCTTGCGGCCGAAGAGGCCGGCTTCATCACCGGCTCGACGCTGAGCATCAACGGCGGCCAGTATCAGGCCTGATATGGCGCGGCGCGCAACAAGAGGGTAATGAAGACGCTGTGCCCGGCCTCGTGCCGGGCATCCGCGTCCTCAGAGCCCTTTGATTGATGACATCACGCACCGCCACGCTGATCGGATTGACCGCGATCCTGATGTGGTCGCTGCTCGCGGTAATGACGGTGGCGACCGGAAAGATTCCCGCGTTCCAGCTCGCGGCGATGACCTTCGCGATCGGCGGTCTTGTTGGTCTCCTCACCTGGATCGGCCGCAGCGAGGCGGCGCTGAGCCTGCGCCAGCCGCCGGCCGTATGGGTGGTCGGCATCGGCGGGTTGTTCGGCTATCACGCGCTCTATTTCCTCGCGCTGCGTTTCGCGCCGCCGGCCGAAGCCGGCTTGCTCAATTATCTCTGGCCACTCCTGATCGTGCTGTTCTCGTCGTTCCTGCCGGGTGAACGCCTTGCCGTGCATCACGTCATCGGCGCCATGCTCGGCCTCGTCGGCACTGTGCTGCTGTTCGCCGGCAATACCTCTGGCTTCGCGCAGGGACAGTTGCCGGGACTGATCGCCGCCTTCATCGCGGCGTTCGTCTGGGCGGCCTATTCGGTGATGTCGCGCCGGCTGAAAGCGGTGCCGACCGATGCGGTCGCCGGGTTCTGCCTTGCCACAGCCGTGCTGGCGGCGCTGATGCACCTCGCACTTGAAACCACGGTGTGGCCGGAGACCGCACTGCAATGGCTCTCAGTCCTTGCGCTCGGTATCGGGCCGGTCGGGGCCGCGTTCTACGCCTGGGACATCGGCATGAAGCGCGGCGACATTCGCGTGCTCGGGGCCGCGTCCTACGCGACGCCGCTACTGTCGACCGGATTTCTCATCGCCGCCGGCTTTGCGAAGGCCAGCACCAACATCGCCCTCGCAGCGATCCTGATCGCCGGCGGTGGGCTGATCGCGGCAAAGGACATGGTGCTCAGGAAGCGCTGACGTCATTCCGGGGCGCGCGAAGCGCGAGCCCGGAATCCATTCATCCGCATCAATGGTGGCGAGATGGATTCTATGATGCGCAATTGCGCATCATAGTTCGCCGCTATGCGGCGCCCCGGAATGACGGTTTACCTACGGCTCCCAGCCTTTCGGCGCGAGCTCGAACTTCGCGAATTCGAATGCCGGGGCCACGCTGCAGCCGACCAGCGTCCATTCGCCGGAGCTCTCCGCCATCTGCCAGGCCTGCGCCGGCACGATCGCCTGCGGGCGCTCGCCGCCGACGAGGTCCGTGCCGAGCCGCACTTCGTGCTGGGTGCAGCCCTCATGCGCAATGCGCAGCGTCAGCGGGCTGCCGGCGTAATAGTGCCAGACCTCGACCGCATCGATGCGATGCCAGTGCGAGCGCTCGCCGCGCGCGAGCAGGAAATAGATCGAGGTCGAGCGCGACCGCCCGTTGGCGTCCGTGCGCTGGTCGCGGAATGTCTCGCGATAGTGCCCGCCTTCGGGATGAGGTCGGAGTTCAAGGCGCGCGATGATCTCGGCTGCGGTCGGCATCGATCCCCGTCAGGACTTGTTCTTGCGCTCGCGCAATTCGCCGAACACTGCGGCGGCATCCGCGCCCTTCATGTGTAACTTGGCTGCGACCGACGGTTCATCAGCCCGCAGGAACACGTTTGCTCGCTTCTCATCACCAAGCAGTGAGGGAATGGTCGGCTTGTTTTCGGCGCGGAGCTTCGCAACCTCCGCGGCGCGCGCCTGGAGCGCCGGATTGTCGGGCTCGACGGTGAGCGCGAATCTGACGTTGGAGGCAGTGTATTCGTGGCCGCAATAGAGCTTGAAGTCGTCGGGCAGGGCGCGCAGCTTGAGCAGCGAGTCCCACATCATCGGATAGGTGCCTTCGAACACGCGGCCGCAGCCGATCGAGAACAGCGTGTCGGCGGCGAACACCGTCTTCTCGGTGTCGAACACGTAGGAGATGTGATCGAGCGTGTGGCCGGGGGTCTCTATGACGCGCGCCAGCAGGTTGCCGATCTTGACGACGTCGGCATTGGCGACGCGCAGGTCGACATCGGCGATTTTCGTCGTCTTGTCATGCGGCGCGACGACGCGGCAGTTGAATTTCTGCTTGAGTTCGGCGACCCCGCCGACATGATCGCCGTGGTGATGGGTGATCAGGATGTCGGTGAGCTGCCAACCCTCGCGCTCTAGCGCTGTCAGGATGGGGCCAGCCTCCGGCGCGTCGATCGACGCCGTCGCCTTGGTTTCCACATCGTGGATCAGATAGCCGAAATTATCATTTAAACAGCTAAAGGTGCGAATTTCGGCGGCCATGATATCTCCATCGCGCTCAGCCCCGTCAGACAGATATGGCGTTAACGTTGCGCAGGCAATGCAATATTCGGCGCGCGCAGGTTGCCGGGCACATGTTACATTGCCGTCATGAGCATCGATGTCGTCGACCTCCGCGAATTCTATTCCCGTCGCCTCGGCATCGTGGCGCGGCAATTGATCAATCGCGGGATTAGGGAGCGCTGGCCGAACGCCGAGGGCCAGCGGGTGCTCGGCATCGGCTATCCGACGCCCTATCTCGGCCTGTTCCGCGAGGATGCCGAGCGCTGTATCGCCTTCATGCCGGCGGCCCAGGGCGTGCTGAAATGGCCGACCGGGCGGCCCGCGCTGGCCTCGCTGATCGATGAGTTCTCGCTGCCCTTACAGGACGCCGCGGTCGACCGCATCCTGCTCGTCCATGCGCTGGAAATGTCGGACGATCCGGCGGCGCTGCTGCGCGAGGTGTGGCGGGTGCTGTCGCCGTCCGGCCGCGTGATAGCGGTGATCCCGAATCGGCGCGGGGTGTGGACCCGTACCGACAACACCCCGTTCGGCCACGGCCGGCCCTATTCGCGCTCGCAGATCACCGACCTGCTGCGCCAGACCTGGTTCACGCCGACCGCCTGGGGCGAGGCGCTGTTCATGCCGCCCTACGCCGGCGGATGGGTGCTGAAATCGGCGCAGATGTGGGAGCGGGTCGGCGCGGCGCTGTCGCTGCCCTTTGCCGGCGTCCACATCGTCGAAGCCACCAAGCAGGTCTATCGCGCGATCCCTGCCACGCGCGAGCGGGCGCGGCTGATTCCGGCGCTGACGAAGCCCGTGCTGGTGCCGTCCTCGACAACGGTGACGCGCGGCTAGAAACAGGCAGCTCAAAAAAATGTCCCGGCGAGGCCGGGACATTGCACTTCAACAAATCCGAGAGAGATTGTGGCTTACTCGCCGGGGGCGAGATCGTCGCTCGATCCGGCTGGAGCGGCCTCGCGCTCGGGGCGCGGGCCATGCGGCCGCCGCCGCCGCCGCGGATAGCGCTCACCGCCGCCGCCCTCGAAGCTGCCACCCTGGCCACCATTCATCTGCGGCTGCGCGCCGGTGATGAAGGACGGCAGCCGATCGACACTGCCCGCATCGGCGACGACCGGCTGCGGCTGATTCTGCGGTTGCGGCTGGGGCTGATACTGCTGCTGCGGGCGATGTTCGCGCTCGCGGTGCTCGCGCGGCTGCTGCTGGTCGCGCTGATAGGGCTGCTGGTTGTCACGTTGATGGTCGCGCTGGCCGTCGCGGTCGCGCTGATAGTGCTGCTGCTGAGGCTGTGGCGCGAAGCCCGGCTCCTGGCCGAAATTCGAGAAATTCTCGCCGTCGTCCTCGCTGTCCTCGCTGACGGTCTCCTCGCCGCGCGGCTGCTGCTGGTTCTGGCGGAACTGCTCCTGGGCCGCCGCGATCATGCGGAAATAGTGCTCGGCATGCTGGTAGTAGTTCTCTGCCGCGACGGGGTCGCCGGAAGAGCGCGCATCGCGCGCGAGCTGAAGGTATTTTTCGGCGATATGCGAGGCCGTGCCGCGGATCTTGATATCGGGTCCGTTGGACTCGTAGACCCGGGTCATCGGGTTCTGGCCGCGCCGGTTGTTGTTATTGTTATTCCGGTTGCGCATCCGCTGCTTGTTCTGACCGTTTCTCATGTCCTGCCTTTAATTCCAGCCCTAAAAGTTGCACGCATTGACTGACTGCTGAGTGACCTGATGGCAGCGGCTCACTTCTCTTGCACGCACCGCGCGCAAGAGCGGCTCAAGCCCTGCCGATGTTCGTCGACCGTCGCGTTCAACAAAGACGCGTTCCCCACTCGCCAGCATCCATCGCCAGCGAACCCATTCATTTCGCCTGCCGAAACAAGCCCTGTTTTCTTGCGTAAGTCTTCAAGCGCAATATCAGGCTTTCGTTCACGTTGCGGTCGGAAAGCTGCGCAGCTCCACGGGCCATCGCGCTAACAGGACCTGCGGCTTGGAACCTTTGATCAGTAAAGCTCTCGCCCTGAGAGCCCGGTCTCGCCCGTAGATCTACGGGGCCGGTACCGATGTGTTGACCGGAACGTAGTCGTTCCCACGGGATATTCCAAGAGCTTTTTACAGTCCAATCGGGCTTTTATGGGGGCATTTTTCGGGCCGAAACGGCCCTCGGAATGCCCGCCAGATCGGCCCTCGCTGGCCTGTCCACCTTTAACGCGGCAGCAGCCATCAAGGTTTCAATGCCCTGGGCCTGGCCCTGTCCGGCCTCGACAATCAAGGCGCCGCCCGGTGCGAGACGCTCCGCCGCTTGCGGGATCAAGGCGCGATAGGCATCGAAGCCGTCATGCCCGCCGTCGAGGGCAAGATGCGGGTCGTGCTCGCGTACCTCCGCACTCAGATTCACGATGTCCGCCGAGGCGATGTAGGGCGGGTTCGACACGATCAGATCGAACGGGCCCGCAAGGGCCGCGGCATAGTAGCAGGCGACGAATCCGGAGCGGTCGGAAAGGCCAAGGGCAGCTGCATTGTCGCGCGCCGTGCCGAGCGCCGTCAGGCTGACGTCGGTGCCGACGCCGAAGGCGTCGGGAATCTCGTGCAGCAATGCGAGCAGGATGGCGCCCGACCCGACACCGATGTCGGCGATCCGCGGGGGGCGTCCCGTTCCCGGGAGCTCGCGAAAAATCTCCAGCGCCAGCTCGACTACGGTTTCGGTGTCCGGTCGCGGCACCAGCGTCGCCTCGGACAATCGAAATGGCAGGCCCCAGAATTCCCGCGTGCCGAGGATGCGTGCGACCGGCTCATGTGCGAGCCGGCGCTGCGCATATTGCTCGAGCCGCGCGGCCTCCTCGACCGTGAGCTGTCGCCCCGCCTGCGCGATCATGCCGGTCAAATCGAGGTCCAGCGCCGCGCCGACCAGCAGGCGCGCGTCCAGTGTGGCCTCCTCGATGCCGGCCGATTGCAGCCGCGCCGCCAGGATGCGCCGCGCGCTCTCGATGCTGTCGCCGAATTTGGAATTTGCCGCCAATGGAGCCACCTGCCTAGCCTCGTGGATAGATCGGCGGCCGCGCTTGCGTCAACGGAAAGGAGCGCGTTTGATCGCGCCGGCAACGACGGTGAACCGCATGACGGCATATGACGATCAGAATGTCTTCGCAAAGGTCCTGCGCGGCGAGATTCCCTGCTTCGAGGTCTTCAGGGACGACCGTACCTTCGCCTTCCTCGACATCATGCCGCGCTCGCCCGGACACACCCTGGTCATCCCCAGGGCGCCTGCGCGCGGCATCCTGGATATCGCCGAGGACGATCTCGCCGCGGTCACCCGTACTGCCAAACGGATAGCGGTCGCGGCGATGACGGCCTTCGACGCCGAGGGCATCATCATCCAGCAGTTCAGCGAGCCGGCCAGCGGGCAGGTGGTGTTTCACTTGCACATGCATGTCATGCCGGTCAAAGCGGGTGTCGAGCTGCTGCCGCCGCAGACCCGCAAGGAGGATCCGGCCGTGCTCGCCGAGCACGCCAGGCGAATGATCGCGGCGATCGGCGGCTGATGAAGGCTAGACGCCGAGATAGCGCTGCAGCAGCTCCGGCTGCGCCTTGAGTTCCTGCGCCGGACCCTCATGCACGATGTGGCCGTTATTGATGATGTAGATCCGCTGCGCCAGCGCCAGCGTCGCCGCGAGGTTCTGCTCGACCAGAACGATGGTCTGGCCGGCGGCCGCAAGCTCCCGGCAGGCCCTGACGAGGTCGTGGACGATGACCGGCGCGAGTCCCTCGAACGGCTCGTCCAGCAGAATGATCTTGGGGTCGCGCACAAGGGCCCGCGCGATTGCCAGCATCTGCTGCTCGCCGCCGGAGAGCTCGGTGCCACGGTTGTTACGCCGCTCCTTCAACCGCGGAAACATCGCGTAGATACGCTCGAGCGGCCACCGCTTCGGCGCGGTGAAACCGGCGAGCACGATGTTCTCCTCCACCGACAGGCTGCCGAAGATCCGACGCTCCTCGTGCACGAGCTGCATGCCGGCCTGCGCGATCCTGTGGCTCCTGCGGCCGGCGATGTCGATGCCGTCGAACCTTATGGTGCCGCTGCGCGGCGTCACCACGCCCATCAGGCTCTTCAGCGTCGTGCTCTTGCCGGCACCGTTGCGTCCGAGCAGCGCAACCACCTCGTGCCGCTCGACGCGCATGGCGACATCGAACAGGATGTGGGAATCCCCGTAATAGCTGTTCAGGCCGTTGACCTCGATCAGGCTCATGCGGCGATCTCTCCGTTCACGCCGCCGAGATAGGCCTCCTGCACCGCGGCGTTGGTCCTGATTTCCTGCGGCGTGCCGTCGAGCAGCACCCGGCCCTCCTGAAGCACCGTCACGCGCTGGACCAGCTCGAACAGCGAATCCATGTCGTGGTCGATGATGATCATGGTGCGGCCGCGCGCGATCGATTTGAGCAGCTTGACGGTCTCGACGCGCTCGCGCGGGCTCATTCCGGCGAGCGGCTCGTCGAGCAGCAGCAGCCGCGGCGAGGTGGCGAGGGCGAGCCCGATCTCGAGTCTGCGCTTCTCGCCATAGGCGAGCTCGGCGACCTGCGTGTCGGCGCGCGCGGTCAGATTGACCAGCGCGAGTGTGTGCTCCACCTGCTCCGACAGGCCTTTCACGTTCGCGAGCTTGCGGAACAGGTCGAGCCGGAACTTTCCGCGCAGCTCGGCCAGCGCGGCGATGGTCAGGTTCTGCCGCACCGTCAGTCCGGTGAAGAGCTGGTTGACCTGGTAGCTCTTGGTGAGCCCGAGCTGACAGACTTCGGTGACCTTCAGTCCCGTGATGTCGCGCCCCTCGAACACGATCTGGCCGGAGGTCGGCGCGATCTCGCAGGTCAGCATCTTGAAGAAGGTCGATTTGCCGGCGCCGTTGGGACCGATGATGCCGCGCAGCTCGCCCTGATCGACGCTGAAATCGACATTGCTGTTGGCGACAAGGCCGCCGTAGCGTTTGGTGAGGCCGGTGGCTTTCAGGATCGGCCCGGAATAGGCGGGATGCGCGACCTCCCTCGCCTGCATCGGCGCAGGCAGGGGCCGCGCAGCCCCGATCTGAGTCTGCTGCTCCGCCTCCTTCCGCGCCCGTTTGCCGGACACGAGGCGATAAAGGTCTGCGAGACCGCCGACGATGCCGCCGCGCAGGAAGCAGACCAGCAGCACGAACACGACGCCGAGCACGAGCTTCCAGGCCGCTCCCAGGTCCAGCGCGGCCTGGAGGAAATCCTGAAGGAACAGCCAGACGGCGGCGCCGACCAGCGGTCCGAACAGCGTGCCCCTGCCGCCGATCGCGGTTTGCATCACGAGCTGGCCCGAAGTGTCGAAAGTGAAGGCGTCGGGCGGCATGAAGGCCTGGAGCACGCCGAGCAGGCCGCCGGCGAAGCCCGCATAAGCCGCGGCGATCACGAAGGCGGTCAGCTTGTAGCCGTGGATGTTGTGGCCGACCGCGGTGGCGCGCAGCGGGTTGTCGCGGATCGCGCTGAAGATGGCGCCGACCGGCGAGCGGACGATCCTGAGCGCGATGATGACGCCGATGAAATAGCACAGGGCAATGAACTGATAGAGCGACCAGCCGTCGGTGAAGTGGATGGTCGTGAAGCCGAGATTGAAGCTCGGCATCGGCACGCCGGGCAGGCCGTTCTCGCCGCCGGTGAAATCCGACAGCGGATTGAACTCGACGAAGTAGAACACCTCGGCGATCGCGACCGTGATCATGGCGAAGTAGATGCCGGTGCGGCGCAGCGCGATCAGGCCGATCACATAGCCGGTCGCGGCGGCCGCGATCATGCCGATGATCAGCGCGACCAGCACATTGCCGAAGCCGGCGCGGGTCAGGAGGTAGGCGGCGACGAAGCCGCCGGTGCCGTAGAAGGCGGACTGGCCGAACGACAACAGGCCGGTGAAGCCGAACAGGATGTCGAAGCCGAGCCCGAACAGGCCCCAGACCAGGATCCGGTTCACGGTGTTCGGTGCGAAGCCGAGATGGGGCAGCACGAAGGGGGCTGCGATCAACCCGATTGCGGTCAGCGTCTCGATCAGGAACGGGCGTTGCTTGAGCATTGCGAAATCACTTACTCGCGGCCCTGGACGCCGAGCAGGCCATGCGGTCGCACCACAAGTACGAGCGTCATGGCCGCAAACAGCATCACATAGGCGTAGCCGGGGTTGAACATGGAGGTGACGCTGATGATCTCGCCGGCGATCAGGCCGCCGAGAATCGCGCCCGGGAACGAGCCGACGCCGCCGATCACGACCACCACGAAGGTCTCGACCAGGATGTCGTCACCGACGCCCGGCGTCAGCGACACCACCGGTGCGTTGACGATGCCGGCAAAGCCGGCCGCCATCGCGCCGATGCCGAACACCACCATGAAGACGCGGTAGACGTTGATGCCGAGCGAATCCACCATCACCGAGTCCTCGATGCCGGCGCGCACGATCATGCCGAGCCGGGTACGGTAGAGCACGAGGAACAGCGCGCCGAGCGCGATCGCAACGATGCCGACCACGGCGAGGCGGTAGGTCGGGTAGTACATGAAGCCGAGATTGGTGATGCCCTGGAACAGCGGTGGCGGCGAAACCACCTGCGACTGGCTCGAGAAGATCAGGCGTACGATCTCGACGAAGCAGATGCCGAGCCCGAAGGTGACGAGCAGCTGATCCTCGTGCGGGCGGTGATAGAAATGGCGGATGATGACGCGTTCCATCAGCACGCCCAGCAGCATCACGAACAGGGAGCCGGCGATGACGGCGACAATGAACGAGCCGGTATACTGATAGGCGACGAAGCCGGCATAGCCGCCGATCATGAACATCGCGCCGTGCGCGAGGTTCAGGACGCCGAGCGTGCCGTAGATGATGGTCAGGCCGGAGCTGATCAGCGCGAGCAGCGCGCCGAGCGCGAGCCCGTTGAAAAGCTGTGAAACGAGGTTGGGCCAACTAATCATGCAACGATCAATGTTGTGGCGAGCAAACGGCGCGCGCAAAAAAAGGTGACGCCGCAGGAGCGCAAAGCGGCCCGCGGCGTCACAGGGGTTAACGCGGGCTCAGGTGTAGTCGCCGAGATGGCAGCCGAAGGCGTCCGGCTTCTGCATCAGGCCTTCGCCCGGAACGATCTCGACGACGTCGTACCAGTCCTCCTTGTTCTTCATGTCCTTCTGCATCTTGCCCTTGACGATGATAACGGGCCGGACGCACTGATGATCCTCGGCCCGGTAGTGCACGTCGCCGACGAGCGAAGGCAGGGTCTCGCCCTTCTCATAGGCCTTGATCACGTCGGGCGGATTGAAGCTGCCGGCTTCCTCGCACATGCGGGCCCAGTGCGCGAAGCTGACATAGGCGTTCTCCGCGCCCCATTCCGGCTTGTAGCCGTACTTCTTCTCGAAGGCCTCGTTGAACATCTTCGCCAGTGGGAACTTGTCCTCGATCGTCCACCAATAGTCGGTGGCGGCGTAGACACCCTGCATCAGGCCGCCGGTCTCGCGCGCGATGAAAGGCACCTGGTACGGAATGACCAGCTTCATCCTGTCGAGCACGCCGAACTGCTTGGCCTGCTGGGTCGAGAGCACGGCATCGTGCCCCCAATTCACGTTGATGAGCACGTCCGCGCCGGAGTTGGCGACGTTGAGCAGGTATGAGGAGTAATCCGGCGCGCCGAGCGGGGCGACCTGGTTGGTCGCGGTCGTCCAGCCTGCGGTGGCGAGGAAGTCCTGCATCGACTTGGTCACGGTGTGGCCGTAGGTGTAGTCCGGCGTGAGGTACGCCGCCTTCTTGTTCTTGCCGAACTCCCTGACCATCACGGGTCCGATCGCCGCAGCCGCGGTCTGGCCGAAGAAGTCCTGGCGGAAGCCGTAGCGGACGCAGTCCTTGCCGGTGGTGTCGTTCGAGCCGGAGATGCCGCATACGAACAGCACGTGCTCGCGCTGGGCGAGCTTGTTGAGCGCGACCGCGACGGCGCTCGACGTGCCGCCGGTGATCATGATCGCCTTGTTCTCGCTGATGAAGCGCTGCTGCGCCTGCACCGCCTCGTTGGGCTTGGCCGCGGAGTCGGCGACGCCGAACTTCAGCTCCTTGCCGAGCACGCCCTTGCTGGTCTTCGGCGAGATCTTCTTGATCAGATCATGGCCACTGTTGATGTGCTCGATCGCGAGCTGATAGCCCTTGAGCTCGTCCTCGCCCTGCACTGCATAGGTGCCGGTGCGCGGAACCGAGATACCGATGAAGGCCGTGGAACCCGAGACGCCTGCAGGATAGGTGCCGATCGCCGGCTTGTCCTCGGCAAATGCCGGCATCGCGGGCAGCATCGAGCCGCCAATGAGACCTGCGGTCGTTTGAAGCAGGCTGCGGCGCGAGATGCCGCGGCCGAGGCCACGGCGGATGAGTTTGTCAGTCATATCGCTTCCTCCGAACAACGGTCTTGTTTTGCAGGCGCAACGCAACCCGCCCGCTATCCGACCTCGATGGCCGGAACACCGGGCACGTCACATCCACGTGTAGCTCTTCCCGTAAGCATTGCTTGTGAAGACCTTCTGTCAATTTCGCCTTTGGTCGAACGACGAAAATTACCTCGTGAAAACATATCGGGTCACGATATATATTAGTCTTTGTGAGTACGAGACCGGCGAGTTCGGCGAACGAAATGACGCGGCAGACGAGAACGGCGAGTGCCGGGAAGCGGCAATCCTGGCCGCAAGAGGCGGAGCGGCCCGCGGGGGAGGGAATCGACCAGCGCACGCCGCCGCACTCCGGCGATGCATCGCGCACGTCCGAACCGCGCAGCCGGCCCATCGGTCGGAGCGGGCCGGTCGGCGCTGTTCAGGGTAAGCCCGCCCCCGGTCCCATGAAGACGCTGAGTGTGCGCGCTCAGAACGTCCTCAAGGAGCTCGCGGTCGAGCTCACGGGCGAACAGCCGCCGAAGGGGACGTGGTCGCCGTCGCGCGAGCTGCTGCTCGCGCTGACGGCCGAGCGCCTCGTGACCGCGCGCAACTGTGGTCCTCACACGATGCGCGAGATCATCGATTGGGCGCAGGGCTGCGGCGTGACGATCAAGCCGGCGATCAAGGCCGGCGGCTCGCTGTCGGAGATGTGGTCGGGATTGATCGCCAATGGGTCGGCCGGTGCCTTGACCAGCAGCGAGATCGTCAGCGCGCTCCAGCGTTCGATCAGACGGAAAAGTGTCCGCATCCCGATCGCCTTTCAGGTCATCCTGGTGAAGATCCTGCTCTCCAGCTTCGAATAGGCGGCGGGCTTCTCGGCTTTCATGACGCCGATAATTGTGCATCCGCACTGCCTCGCAGTTGGTCCGGCTTGTCCTTCCTTGCTAATCTCGATCACTGGTCCACGGACGGGTCGACGAAGGCTGGGAATGGTTCAATCGAAGCGGGAAGCAGGCCGCGCGGCGTCTGCGCGACCCTCAAAAGGCGGCGCGATGCGCGAGTCCGACTACGCGGCGCTTGCGCAATTTCGCTATCAGCTGCGAACCTTCCTGGCGTTCAGCGAAGCCGCGGCCCAGCGCGCCGGGCTGACGCCGCAGCAGCACCAGGCACTGCTCGCGATCAAGGGATTTGGCGGCCGCGAGGCCGCGAGCGTCGGTGACGTCGCGCGCTTCCTCCTGATCCGGCACCACACCGCCGTGGAGCTGATGAATCGCATGGTGAAGCTGAAGTTGATCGTGCGGGAAGCCGACCCGCAGGACGCAAGGCGCGTCCTGGTCAAGCTGACAGCCAAGGGCGAGCAGAAGCTGCGATCGCTGTCGCGGATTCATCTGGACGAGCTGCGGGCCGCCACGCCGGCGCTGAGCAAGATCCTGCGATCGTTCCGCACCAAAGCGCGCTGAGGCACGGGACTTACGCCGCGGCGCCTTGCGCTGCGAGCTGGGCGGCCTGGTGCTCGGTGGTCAGCGCGTCGATCAATTCGCCGAGCGCTTCGCCCGCGATCACCTGCGGCAGCTTGTAGAGCGTCAGGTTGATGCGGTGGTCGGTGACGCGTCCTTGCGGAAAATTATAGGTGCGGATGCGCTCGCTGCGGTCGCCGGAGCCGACCTTCTCCTTGCGGTCGGCGGAGCGCGCCGCTTCGAGCCGCTGGCGCTCGGCGTCGTAGATGCGCGAGCGCAGGATGTTCATGGCGGAAGCGCGGTTCTTATGCTGCGAGCGGCTGTCCTGCATCATCACCACGATGCCGGTCGGGATATGGGTGATGCGGATCGCCGATTCGGTCTTGTTGACGTGCTGGCCACCGGCGCCTTGCGCGCGCATGGTCTCGATCCGCAGATCCTCGTTCTTGACGTCGACGTCGACGTCCTCGACCTCCGGCAGCACGGCGACGGTGGCGGCAGAGGTGTGGATGCGGCCTTGCGTCTCGGTGTCGGGCACGCGCTGCACGCGGTGCACGCCCGATTCGAATTTCAGCTTCGAGAACGCGCCGCGGCCCTGCACCTCGGCGATGATTTCCTTGTAGCCGCCGACGGTGCCTTCGCTGGCCGAGATCACCTCGACCTTCCAGCCCTGCAGGCTCGCGAAGCGTTCGTACATCCGGAACAGGTCGCCGGCGAACAGCGAAGCCTCGTCGCCGCCGGTGCCGGCGCGAATTTCCAGCACCACGTTGCGGTCGTCCATGGCGTCCTTGGGCAGCAGCGCGACGCGGATTTTTTGGACGAGGTCTTCGATTTTCGGATTGAGCTCGTCGCGCTCGGCTTCCGCCATGCTGCGCATCTCGGAATCCATTGCCGGATCGGCGATCAGCGCCTCGGTGTCGGCGAGTTCTTTCACGGCAGACCGATAGGTCTTCACCGCGTCGATCAGCGGAGTGATCTCGGCGAGCTCGCGCGTGACCTGCACATAGCGATCGGACGCGAGCTGGCCGAGCGATTCGGCCTCGAGCGAGGCGTGGTGCGCGAGGAGGACGTCCAGTTTGGCTTCGGGGAGTGACGACATCGGTTCAGTCTCAAAGAGCGTGCGGAGGGAGGGCGAAAGCGAGGCGGACAGGCCCGCTACAACGCCAGCCCCTCGGCTTCGGCGAATTCCGTCAGCTTCTGCCGGATCGAGACGCTGCCAGTGGGCGCGTCCAGCAACGGGCCGAGCATTGCCTCGGCCTTCTTCGCATCGAGATCGATGACCATCGCCTTGACCGGGCCCAGCGCGGTCGCCGAGAGCGACAGCGAGCGATAGCCCATCGCGATCAAGGCCAGGGCGCCAATCGGCTTGGAGGCCATCTCGCCGCACAGCGAGAGCGACTTCTTCGCGGCATTGGACTTGCGCGCGATCTCGCGCAGCACGCGGAGGATCGGCGCCGACATGGTGTCGAAGCGCTCCGAGACCTTGGCATTGCCGCGATCGACCGCGAACAGGAATTGGAACAGATCGTTGGAGCCAACCGAGATGAAGTCGACTTTCTTAAGGAGCTCGTCGAGCTGGTAGAGCAGCGCCGGCACCTCGACCATGGTGCCGATATCGATGCGTTCCGGCAGCGTGTGGCCGTGCTGGCGCAAGTAAGTCAGCTCGCGCTCGACCAGCGCCTTGGCGGCATCGAATTCGGCGACCTCGGAAATCATCGGGAACATGATGCGCAGCGCGCGGCCGCCGCCGGCGCGAAGCAGCGCGCGGATCTGGCCGCGGAGCAGACCGGGCCGATCGAGCCCGAGCCGGATCGCGCGCCAGCCGAGCGCCGGGTTCTCCTCGATCACGGTCTCCATGTAGGGCAGCGCCTTGTCGCCGCCGATGTCGAGGGTGCGGAAGGTGACCGGTTTATTGCCTGCGGCATCGAGCACGGCGCGGTAGAGCGCGAGCTGGTCGCTGGTGCGCGGCAGGCTCTGGCCGACCATGAATTGCAACTCGGTACGGAACAGTCCGATTCCGGCGCTGCCGGTGTCGTCGATATGGGGCAAGTCGATGGCGAGGCCGGCATTGATCATCAGCTCGACCTTCTCGCCGTCCTTGGTGACGCAGGGCCGGTCGCGCAGCGCCAGATACTGCGCCTGGCGGCGGGCGCGGAAGCGCACACGCTCGGCAAAGGCGGCCTCGATCTCCTGCGAGGGGCGCACATAGATCGAGCCGGATGTGCCGTCGACGATGATGGCATCGCCGGGGTCGGCGATGCCCGGTGCGTTCGGCACCTCGCCGACCGCGGGAATGCCGAGCGCGCGCGCCACGATCGAGACGTGCGAGTTGGCGGTGCCTTCCTCCAGCACGATGCCGCGCAGGCGCTTGCGGTCGTAGTCGAGCAGTGCTGCCGGTCCCATCGCACGCGCGATGACGATGGCGTTGTCGGGCAGATGCTCGCGCGAGGGTGCGTGGTCCTGGCCGACGAGCTGCCGCATCAGGCGGTAGCCGAGGTCTTCCAGGTCGTGCAGACGGTCGCGCAGATAGGGATCGGTCGAGCGCAGCATGCGCGCGCGGGTGTCGGACTGCACGCGCTCGACGGCGGCCTCGGCGGTAAGGCCGGTCGCGACCGCCTCATGCAGCTTGTGCGACCAGCCCTGGTCGTTGGCGAACATGCGGTAGGCTTCGAGCACGTCGCGATGTTCGCCGCCCTCGGCGACGTCGCCGCGCTCCAGCATGCGGTCGAGGTCGGAGCGCAGCTTGGCAAGCGCGGTGTCGAGCCGCTTGATTTCCTTCGGCAGGTCCTCGGCGATGTAGTCCTTGATGACGACGCGCGGCTCGTGCAGCACGACATGGCCGAGCGCGATGCCGTCCGACAGGATGGCGCCGACCTTCTGCGCGGAATGGCGCGCGGCCGGCTCCAGGCCCGGCTGGGCGAGCGCGGACAGTTCGCCGGAGGCGATCAGCTCCGCCAGCACCATGGCGGTGGTCTGCAGCGCCTCGAGCTCCTCCTCGACATAGTTGCGCTTGGCGCGGTTCTGCACCACCAGCACGCCGAGCGTGTTGCCGGCGCGCAGAATCGGCACGCCGAGGAAGGAGTGGTAGATTTCTTCGCCGGTCTCCGGGCGGAACGAGAAGGCGGGATGGGTCTGCGCGTCGCTCAAATTGAGCGGCGTGGCCTCGCTGGCAACCAGGCCGACCAGGCCCTCATGGGCGCTCAGCACGGTATGGTGCACAGCCTCGCGGTTGAGGCCTTCGGTCGCGTAGAGCTCGAGGGTGTTGTCGATGCGCAGCACATAGACCGAGCACACCTCGGCCACCATGTTGGCGGCGATCAGCACCACGATCTTGTCCAGCCGCTCCTGGGCCGAGACCTGCTCCGCCATGGTTTCGCGGAGCCGTCTCAACAAGACGCGGGGACCTCCCGATGCGCTCCGCATGTGCCGTCAATCTCCCTCATCTACCAGGGGCCCGGAGGCCCTCGGCGGTTCGCCCGAAAAATCCAGAAAAACAACAAACTTACTCATCCGGCGCCGGCCCCAGCGTCGCTTGAGCCGAATCGGCACCGCCTAAACTGGGGCACAGTTTGTGGCAGCCCACCCTGTTCGCCGTATAGCGAATTAGGGCTTGTTTTGCCAAGCAAAACGCCTGCCAAACGCGAAGGTGTGTACACCTTCGCGTTTGCTGCGACCGCTAAGAGAAAATTCGTCTAGGCCTGATCGAGGCCGTAGAGCGTATGCAGGGTGCGCACCGCGAGCTCGGTATAGGCGGTGTCGATCAAAACCGAGAACTTGATCTCGGAGGTTGTGATGGCGCGGATGTTGATATTCCGCCCCGCGAGGGCCGAGAACGCCTGGGCGGCGACACCGGCATGGCTGCGCATGCCGCTGCCGATGACCGATATCTTGGCGACGTCGGTAGCGCTGTCGAGCCGGGCATAGCCGATCTTGTCCTTGGCCGCGGTGATCGTGTCCTTGGCGCGGGCATAGTCAGCCGCCGGTACCGTGAAGGTGAGGTCGGTGGTCTTGCCGTCCTCGGAGACGTTCTGCACGATCATGTCGACGTTGATGTTGGCATCCGCGAGCGGGCCGAAGATCGATGCGGCCACGCCAGGCTTGTCCTCGATCTGGCGCACCGAGATCTGGGCCTCGTCCTTGGAAAAGGCGATTCCTGTGACGACGTGGCTTTCCATGATCTCCTCCTCGCTGCAGATCAGCGTGCCGGGCGGCTGGTTGGCATGCGGGTCGATATCCTCGGGCTTGTCGAAGCTCGAGCGGACGAAGATCGGCATGTTGTGGACCATGCCGAGTTCCACCGAGCGGACCTGGAGGACCTTGGCGCCCTGGGACGCCAGTTCCAGCATGTCTTCGAATGCGATCTTGTCGAGCCGGCGCGCCTTCGGCACGATTCGCGGGTCGGTGGTGTAGACGCCATCGACGTCGGTGTAGATGTCGCAGCGGTCCGCCTTGACGGCGGCGGCAATGGCCACCGCCGAGGTGTCGGAGCCGCCGCGGCCGAGCGTGGTGATGCGGCCCGTCTCCGGGTTGATGCCCTGGAAGCCGGCGATGACCGCGACCTCCTTGCGCTCCTTGAAGCGGGTGATGATCTCGGAGCCGTTAATGTCCTCGATCCGGGCCGAGGCATGGGCGTCGCTGGTCTTGATCGGGATCTGCCAGCCCTGCCAGGAGCGGGCCTGAATGCCCATGCCCTGGAGCACGATGGCCAGGAGGCCTGAGGTGACCTGCTCGCCGGAGGCGACCACGGCGTCGTATTCGCGCGCGTCGTGCATGGGCGAGGCCTCGGTGCACAAGGCCACGAGCTCGTTGGTCTTGCCGGACATCGCGGAGACGACCACGGCCACCTCGTGGCCGGCGTCGACCTCACGCTTCACATGGCGTGCGACGTTGCGGATACGTTCGATGTTGGCGACGGACGTGCCGCCGAATTTCATCACGAGGCGGCTCATGACGACGCGTGCATTCCCTCATAAGGATAAGTATGGTGACCCGCGCGAGGCGATGCTGCGGATGCCCGACCGCGCGTATACAGAGGGGCGGGGCCGGGGGCAAGCGGGTTCCTGCGGGGGCAGGGCGCGGGGACAGGCTGCGGGGGATGGGTTAACCGAGATCATGGCGCGTTATATCGACGAGATCCTCCAGCCCGGCGAGAAGGTGCTGTATTCGACCAATGCGCACTGGATCTTCTACTTCCCGGCCATCCTGGCCTGGATCGTGGCCCTCGTCCTGTTCGTCCTGTCCCGGCAGACCGCCGTCGAAGGCCTCGTGCTGCTCTGTCTCGGCGCGTCCGGCCTCGTGGCGCTGGCGGCCCTGTATTGGATGGTGAAGGGCTGGTTCCATCGCTTCACCACCGAGACCGACGTAACGAACCTGCGCGTCGTGCACAAAACCGGGTTCATCAAGCGCCGCACCTTCGAGATGGCGCTGGACAAGGTCGAGAGCGTCGACGTCGACCAGACTATTCTTGGACGAATTCTCAACTACGGCGACGTGACCATCAAAGGTGTCGGTGAGGGTCGCGAAACCATCAGGACCATCGACTCGCCGCTCGCCTTTCGTAGTTCGATCACCACGCGGTAGGACCGCGCGTTATCATGAGCATGCAGCAAAATACTTCCGAAACCGCATCTGGCCACCCGGGGTCGACCGTCGACGCCGCCGAGATCGCGAAATTCTCGAAGCTCTCGGCGGAGTGGTGGGACCCCAAGGGCAAGATGGCGCCCTTGCACAGGATCAATCCGCTGCGGCTCGGCTACATCCGCGATGCCGCCTGCCGGAAGTTCGAGCGCAACGTGCGCAGCCTCAATTGCCTCGGCGGCCTGCGCGTGCTCGACATCGGCTGCGGCGCCGGCCTGCTCTGCGAGCCGCTGTCGCGGCTGGGCGCACAGGTCATCGGCATCGATCCCTCGGTGAGCAACATCGCCGCCGCGAGGCTCCACGCCGACAAGGGCCATCTTGCGATCGACTACCGCTGCACCACGGTGGAGGAGATCGATCCGCGCGAGCGCTTCGACGTCGTGCTGGCGATGGAAGTGGTCGAGCACGTCACCGACGTCGGCGTGTTCCTCAATCGCTGCGCCGCGATGCTTAAGCCGAACGGGTTGATGGTGGTCTCGACCTTGAACCGCAATTGGAAGAGCTTTGCGCTCGCCATCGTCGGCGCCGAATACGTCCTGCGTTGGCTGCCGCGTGGCACCCATGAGTGGAACAAGTTCGTCACCCCCGACGAACTCGCCAAATACCTGCTCGACAACCGCCTCGTCATCACCGAGCAGACGGGCGTCGTCTACAGCCCCTTCGCCGACAAGTGGATCCTCTCCTCCGACATGGACGTGAATTACATGGTCGTTGCGGAAGGGATGGTGTGAGGGGGCGCGACGAGCGCAAGCGCTCGCGCGGGGGTCCTGGATCTGCGCTTCGCTTGTCCAGGACGATGGTGGAGTTTGTGGCGAAAGCATCGCTCCTATGACGTGGGCGTGATTGACCTGCCGGATCGTCAGCGGCAGGTTGGCCGTAAATCCTTTCCCGACCCAACGCTCCTCACCCATGTTCACCGTCGCCAGCCTCTGGATTCCCTTCACCGTCATTGCCGCGCTCGGGCAGGTCGCGCGCAATGCGATGCAGCGGTCGCTGACGAAGCCGCTGGGCACCTGGGGCGCGACCAACATCCGCTTCCTGTTCGGCTTCCCGTTCTCGGTGCTGTTCTTAGGGCTGGTGCTGATCGCCTCCGGCGATCATCTCAGCATGCCGCCGCCCGTGTTCTGGCCATGGCTGCTGCTCGGCGCGCTCAGCCAGATCGTTGCCACCGGCTTGATGCTGCTCGCCATGAACGACCGCTCATTCGTGGTGACGACGGCGTACCTCAAGACCGAGGCGATCCAGACCGCGATCTTCGGCTTCGTCTTCCTCGGCGATCACCTGACCTGGCTGAAGGTGCTTGCGATCGTGATCGCGACCGTCGGCGTCGTCATTACCGCGCTCAGGCCCGGCGGCGAGAAGAGCTTTGCGGAACTGAAGCCGACCATCACCGGCCTCGTCGCCGCTGCGGCGTTCGCCTTGTCCGCGGTCGGCTTTCGCGGCGCGATCATTACGGTGCCGGACGTGTCCTTCGTGACGGCCTCGTCGTTCACGCTGGTGCTCGGCCTGTTCGTGCAGACGCTGGTGCTGACCATCTTCCTGCTCTGGCGCGCACCGCACGTGCTGCAGGCGATCCTGGGCTTGTGGAAGCCGTCGCTGCTCGCAGGCTTCACGGGCGCCTTCGCGTCGCAGTTCTGGTTCCTGTCCTTCGCGCTCACTGCTGCTGCCAACGTCCGCACGCTTGCGCTGATCGAGGTGCTGTTCGCGCAAGCCGTGGCGTACTACTCGTTCAAGCAGCCGGTCTCGCCGCGCGAGATCTTCGGCATCGTGCTGATCGTGGTCGGCGTGGCGCTGCTGGTGGGGGTGTAAGTCTCTCAGCCATCGTCATGCCCGGCCATGCCGACGAACACGACCGTCAATTCCTGTCTTCCGGCAGCGTCGGCAACTGAGACACCTCGATGCCTTCGTCGATCAGCGACTTGGCCTCCTCGGGCGAGGCCTCGCCATAGATCGGGCGGTGCTCCTTGTCACCGTAATGCATCGCGCGGGCTTCGTTCGCGAAGCGCTCGCCGACATTGTCGGCGTTCTTCACGATGTGATCGCGCAGCTCCTTCAGCTTGGCGCGCAGCTCGCGCTCCTGCGCCATCATCAGCGAGGTCGGTCCGGACTGCGTCGCCTCAGGCGTTGTCGTCGGCGCGGTTGTCGCGGCCGCCTCCGGCGGCGGCGTCGCGCGTCCGCGGCCCTTCTTGCCGACGATGCGCGGCGCCATGATCGCCTTCTCCACCTTGGCCGAGCCGCAGATCGGGCAGGTCACGAGCTTGCGCCGAATTTGCGAATCATAGGCCGACGAGCTCTGGAACCAGCTCTCGAATGCGTGGTGCCGGTCGCAATGGAGCGCGTAGCGGATCATGCCGATCCCCGCACGAGATGCAGATGGTCCGGTCCCGCCTTGGGATCGGCGACGCCGAAGCGGCGGCCGTGCTGGAGCGAGGGAATCGCCCTGCGTGCCGTCTCGACCTTGGCCGGATCGATCCTCGCCATGATGATGCCGGGCTCGACATCGCCCTCGGCGAGGATTTCGCCCCAGGGATCGATGATCAGCGAATGGCCATAGGTCTCGCGCTTGTTCTCGTGCAGGCCGGCCTGCGCCGCGGCAAAAATGAAACAGCCTGTCTCGATCGCGCGAGCGCGCAGCAGGATGTGCCAGTGCGCCTCGCCGGTCTTGCGGGTGAAGGCGGAGGGCACGGTGATGAAATACGCGCCGCTCTCGGCGAGCGCGCGATAGAGCGCGGGGAAGCGCACGTCGTAGCAGATCGTCAGCCCGATCCGGCCCCAGGGCAGGTCGGAGATCACCGCGGTCTCGCCCGGCTGATAGTTGGCGGATTCGCGATAGCTCTCGCCGTCCGGCAGCTCGATGTCGAACATATGGATCTTGTCGTAGCTCGCGATCACGTTGCCCTCGGGCCCGATCAGGAACGAGCGATTGACCGCCTTCTCCGGCGAGAAGCGCAGTGCCAGCGAGCCGACATGCAGGTGGATCTTCAGTTCCGCCGCGAGCGCGCGATAGGCCCTCAGCGAAATGTCGTCCTCTTCGCTCTGGAGGTGCTCGAACAGCGCCTTGCGGTTCAGCTGCATCATGTTGCTGACTTCGGGCGTCTGCACGTAGTTGGCGCCGTTCGCCGCCGCCTGCCGGATCAGCTTGGTTGCCTGCGTCAGGCTCTGCTCGGGCAGAAGACCGGTGCGCATCTGCACCATGGCGGCGGTGAAGCTTCGATCCTGAGCTTGAGCTTGATTCTGGCTCATGAGACGGCCTTGACGCTCTCGAGCATGGAGTCGAGCTTGCCTTCGCGGTCGAGCGCGTAGAGCTCGTCGCATCCGCCGACATGGGTTGCGCCGATCCAGATCTGCGGAAAGGTCGCGCCGTCGCCCGCGCGGTCGTACATCTCCTGACGCCACGACGCATCCCTGGCGATGTCGAACTCGGTGAAGGTCGCCTTCTTGCGGGTCAGCAGCGATTTGGCCGCGGAGCAATAGCCGCAGCCCGGCCTCGTGTAGATCTCGACAGCATCAGTCATGTCGTCTGGCGCTTTCATGTCATGAATTCATTGAATTATATGGGACGGGGCCCGCTCTCGACAACCCGGGCGAACACCAGTAGGTCGACCTGGGCGGCCTTGGCGCGGAGCAGGGCCCGCGCGCAGGCGTCGGCGGTCGCGCCGGAGGTCAAGACGTCATCTATGAGGACAATATGCCGGCCCTGGACCGCGGCCTGGAGGTCGGCAGATACCTGGAATGCGCCCTGCACATTTGTCGCGCGCTGGGCCCGCGACAGGCCGATCTGCTGCTCGGTCGCGCGCACCCGGCGCAGCACCTCGCTCCTGACCCTCACGCTGCTCTGCCGCGCGATGATTCGCGCCAGCGCTCCGGACTGATTGTAGCGGCGGCGCCAGGCTCGTCGCCAATGCAGGGGAACGGGCACCAGCATGTCGGCGCCGGTGAGCAGTTCGCTGCCCGCGCGTGCCATCCAGCGGCCCATGGCGGGGGCGAGATCGGTACGGTCCTGGTACTTCAGCGCGTGCACCAGCGTGCGGGCGACGTCGTCATAGCGCACGGCCGCGCGGGCCCGCTGATAGGCCGGCGGGCTCGCGATCGCCTCCATCGACAGCATGTCGGGGCCGGGATCGTAGACGAAGGGAATGCCGAGCCGCGGGCAATAGGGCGGGGCGATGAACGACAATTTTGCCCAACAGGCCGCGCACACGCCCTCACCATCGACCGGCTCGCGGCAGGACACGCACAGGGTCGGCAGCGCAATGTCGAGCGCGAGCCGCGCCGCACGCGACAGCGCGTGGCGGCCAGCCGACCATGCGGCCCGCAGCGGCGCGGCGATGGAACGGGAGGGGGCGCTTTCGGCTTCCATGGGGGAAGGCTAGCGCCGCACGCACCGGATTGCCAGAACCGTCGAGATCGGCGTAACCAGCGGCATGGTTCAGAACCCGCAGAATCCACCCGCCTTGTTCGATCGAGCATTGCTGCATGCCCGCCAACGTCGCGCGCAGGCGCAGGGGCCGGTGCGCTTCCTGCTCGATCGGGTGGATGAGGACCTGTCCGACCGGCTCGCCGCGGTGATGCGCGAGTTTGGTGCGGCCGCCGATCTCTGGACGCCGGGCGAAGGTCTGATGGCAGCGCGTACGCGGCTGCCTTCCCTCGAACGGGTCGCTCTCGATGCGACGGGGGCGGAGAAGCTGCCTTTCGCGTCCGAAAGCCTCGATCTCGTCGTCTCCGCGCTGGCAATGCAATTCGTCAACGACCTTCCGGGTGTGCTCGCGCAGATCCGGCGTGCACTGAAGCCGGACGGCCTGCTGCTGGCAGCGATGATCGGCGGCGATTCGCTGACCGAGCTGCGCCAGGCCTTTGCTGCGGCGGAAGCCGAATGCGAGGGCGGAGTGTCGCCGCGCGTGGCGCCGTTCGCCGACTTGCGCGACATCGGCGCGCTGCTGCAGCGGGCAGGATTTGCACTGCCGGTCACCGATGTCGATCGCGTCGTGGTGCGCTATGCCAATGCGTTTGCGCTGATGCAGGATCTGCGGCGCATGGGCGCAACCAACGTGCTGATCGAGCGGCGGCGCAAGCCGGCGCGGCGCGCCACGCTGCTGCGCATGGCCGAGATTTATGCCGAGCGCTTCGCCGATGCGGATGGTCGTGTCCGCGCGACGTTCGACATCATCTGGCTCTCCGGCTGGGCGCCGCATGCGAGCCAGCAACAGCCCTTGAAGCCCGGCTCGGCGAAGGCGAGCCTGGCGGAGGCGGTGAAGAAGGCGGGGAAGGCGTGAGTTGCCTCCTCCGTCATGGCCGGGCTTGACCCGGCCATCCACGTCTCTCAGTGCGGTACGAAGATCGTGGATGCCCGGGACAAGCCCGGGCATGACGTGGAGAGCGTGGCGACGGCTTCAACCTCACATCAGCAAATCAATCAGATGCGGGATCAGCGGGATGTCCGCCGGCGGCATCGGGTAGTCGCGCAGCTTGTTGGCGCGGACCCAGGCGAGGGTCTGGCCTTCGCGCGCCGTCACGAGGCCTTCCCAGCGCCGGCAGATGTAAAGCGGCATCAACAGGTGGAAGGTCTCGTAGGCGTAGCTCGCAAACGTCAGCGGCGCGAGGCACGGTTCGGCGACGGTGATGCCGAGCTCTTCGTGCAGCTCGCGGATCAGGCTCTGCTCCGGCCGCTCGCCGGGCTCGAGCTTGCCGCCGGGAAATTCCCAGAGGCCCGCGAGCGCCTTGCCTTCGGGGCGCTGCGCGATCAGGACGCGCTTGTCGGCGTCGATCAGGGCGCAGGCCACCACCAGTATCAGTTTGAGATCGGCCATGCTTGTTCTGTCAGGAGGATACGTTCGTGGGTGCTGGGACGACGTAACGGGCTGTTAACCCATTTCGGTTCCCGCTCTACGGTCTCTATAAGTCATATTTAATCGGCAGTTCCTAGAATGGAAACGCAAAACCATTCCGGACCCGACCCATGCGCGCCGCGTTTCGTAACGTCATTCGTCGCTTTGCCTGCGACCAGCGCGGCAACATCGCCGTGATCTTCGCAATTGCCTGCGTCCCGCTGATCACGGCGGTCGGCTGCGCGATCGACTATTCCCGCGCGACGCAGATCCGCGCCAAGCTGCAGGCTGCGGCGGACGCGGCCAGCGTCGGCTCGCTCGCCAAGGCCTCGCCGGCCTTCGCTGCGGCGGGTTCGATGACCTCCGATGGACCGATTCCCGTCGGCGTCACCGATGCACAGAACATCTTCGACGCCAACCGCGCCAATCTGACCGACTATACGCTCGTCAACGTCACCCCGACCGTGATCAAGAGCGGCTCGACCATCACCACAACGGTCTCGTTCAGTGCCAACATCAACACCATGTTTCTCGGCCTGATCGGCAAGAGTGCGCTGAATGTCACGGGCACGTCGACCTCGACGGCCAACATGCCGCTCTATATCGATTTCTACCTGCTGCTCGACAATTCGCCGTCGATGGGCGTGGCGGCGACGCCGGACGACGTCACCAAGCTGGTCAACGCGACAGCCTCATTCCCGTCCAGCAAGCAGAATTGCGCGTTCGCCTGCCACGATTACAACGACTCGAACAGCACCTATAATCTGGCGAAGAACATCGGCGTGACCACGCGAATCGATGTGCTGCGCACCGCGACCCAGTCGCTGATGGACACCGCCACAAACACCGAGACCTACCCCAACCAGTTCCGCATGGCGATCTACGATTTCGGCGCCGCGTCGAAGACGATCGGCCTGCGCGCGCTGTTCTCGTTGTCGGCGAGCCTGTCGAGTGCCAAGACGGCGGCCGGCGCCATCGACCTGATGGGCGTCTACGGCAACAACGACGCTTATACGGCCGACAAAGACACGCAGTTCAGCAAGATATTTCCGGCGATCACCAGTTTGATTCCCGCATCGGGAACCGGTACCTCGTCAGCACCGCTGAAGTATCTCTTCTTTGTCTCGGATGGCGTCGCCGACGAGAGCAATACGTCTTGCTCCAAGACGATGTACAATAGCCACTGGGGCAACATTTCGCCACGCTGCCAGTCGCCGCTCGATGCGACGCTTTGCGACGCGCTGAAGAGGAACAACGTCAAGATCGCCGTGCTCTACACGACCTATCTGCAACTAAAAGACAACCAGTGGTACATGGATTGGATCGATCCCTTCAACAAGGGGCCGTTCGGGCCCTCGCCGAACAGCGAGATCGCCAAGAACATGCAGAGCTGCGCTTCGCCCGGACTCTATTTCGAGGTCAGCCCCACGCAGGGCATTTCGGATGCGATGAACGCGCTGTTCAGGAAGGCCGTCGCCGACGCACGCATTGCGGGGTGACTTGGATCCCCTCTCCCCGCAAGCAGGGAGAGGGAGCAGTGAGCCCTACGACCGATAGTCTCCGTTGATCGCGACATATTCCTTGGTGAGGTCGCAGGTCATGACGCGGTCGCGGCCCTTGCCGAGGCCGAGGGAGACCTTGATCGCGATTTCCGGGGCCTTCATCGCCTCGGACACCTGCGCCTCGTCGTAGTCGGGATCGCGCGCGCCGCTCTTGGCGACGCGGATGCCGTTGAAGGAGATCGAGAGCTTGTCCCGATCGGCGGGCTCGCCGGCCTTGCCGACCGCCATCACCACGCGGCCCCAATTGGCGTCCTCGCCGGCAATCGCAGTCTTGACCAGCGGCGAGTTGGCGATCGACATCGCGATCTTGCGTGCCGAGGCCTTGGTCTTGGCACCCTCCACGGTGATCTCGACCAGCTTGCGCGCGCCCTCGCCGTCGCGGGCGACCTGTTCGGCGAGATTGGCGAGCACGCCGTTGAAGGCCTTGACGAAGGCCTTCAGCCGCGGGTCGCTGGCGCGGCTGATCTTGGGCGCGCCGTGCGCGGCCGCAGCGCCCGTGGCGAACGCCAGCAGCGTGTCCGAGGTCGAGGTGTCGCCGTCGATGGTCACGGCGTTGAACGTGTCCTCGACCCCGCTCTTGAGCAGGGCCTGCAGCGCCGCCGGCGCGATCGGCGCGTCGGTGAAGATGAAGGACAGCATCGTCGCCATATCAGGCGCGATCATGCCGGCGCCCTTGGCCATGCCGTTGATGGTGACCTTGGCCTTGCCGAGCTTCACCGTCGCGGTCGCGACCTTCGGGAAGGTGTCGGTGGTCATGATCGCCTTGGCCGCGCCGAGCCAATCGGCAGGTTCGGCAGCCTCGGCGAGGCGTCCGAGCACGCCGTCGAACTTGGTCGCGTCCAGCGGCTCGCCGATCACGCCGGTCGAGGCCAGGAAGATCTCGCTCTCGCTGCAGCCGACCGCCTTGGCCGCGATCTTGGCGGTGAGCGCGGTGGATGCCCGGCCGGTCTTGCCGGTGAAGGCATTGGCGTTGCCGGAATTGACCACCAGCGCACGCGCCTTGCCGCCCTTGAGCTTGGCGCGGCACCATTCCACCGGTGCGGAGGGGCACTTCGACTTGGTGAAGACGCCGGCGACCGCCGTGCCCTTGTCCATCAGTGCGAGCAGCACGTCGGTGCGGTTCTTGTAGCGGATGCCGGCCTCGGCCGTCGCGAGACGGATGCCCGCAATCACGGGCATGTCAGGAACGTGCTTCGGGGCGAGCGGGGAGACGGAGGAGGACATCGCGGGGCGCCTTGGTGTATCTGGATATGCAGATGGCCGGGACATCCAGTGCGAAGACGTGCTTCGCACTTTAGCCCGGCCATTGCGATGCTTAGATACTATTGGCGTCAGCGAAGTGACAGCGAATTCTTACTTCTTCGCCGGTGGCGCCATCTTGCTGTCGGAGGGCTTGGCCGCATCGGCCGGCTTGGCGTCCTTGGACGCGTCCGCCGCCGGCTGGTCCAGCCGCTCGACCTTGGCTTCAGCGCGGAGCTTGGAGACGTAATCGGCCTGGGCCTTGCGGGTGACGTAGTTCTCGATCTGGGCCTTGACCTGATCGAAGTCCGGCGCCTTGCGGTTGCGCTTCTCCTCGACCTTGATGATGTGCCAGCCGAACTGCGACTTCACGGGGTCGGAGATCTTGCCCGGCTCGAGCGCGAAGGCGACCGCGGAGAATTCCGGCACCATCTGCTCCTTGGTGAAGAAGCCGAGATCGCCGCCGTCGGCGGAGCCCGGATCCTTGGACTTCTTCTTGGCGAGCTCGGCGAAATCGGCGCCCTTGTCGAGCTCGGCCTTCACCGCCTTGGCCTCGTCCTCGGTCTCGACCAGGATGTGGCGGGCGCGCACCTCCTGCTCGCCGGTGATCTGCTTGGAGGCCTCCTCATAGACCTTCTTCATGGCGTCGGGCGTGGTCGCGGCCTTGCCTTCCTGGGCGAGCAGGCTGTCCATCAGGAGGCGATTGCGGGCGAACGCCATCCGCTTCTTGAACTCGTCGCTGTCGGCGATCTTCTTGTCCTCGGCGGCCTTGGCGACGATCTTCATGTCGATCAGGAACGCGAGCACGTTCTCGTCCTTGGTCGCGGGGTCCATCTGTGCGAGGCTCGGCCCGAGCTCCTCCTCGGCCATGGCGACATCGCTCTTCTTGATTTCCACGCCGTTGACCTTCGCCAGGACCGGATCGTCGGCGGCCCGCAGCGGGCCCGCGAACGCCAGGGTCAACGCCAGAGCCAGGCCGCTAGCCAGGGCAGACGCATGGCGGAAACGCTGGCCGGTGGTTACCGGGAACGAGGTGGTCATGGAAAATCCTTATTATGTTGAAGCAGGGGCTGCTTAAGCGGGGCGGACACTCGCCCAATCAGGGGGGCTTGGCAACGCGAAAAGTCTGTCAAAATGATGAATTAGCGGAAACCCGCCCGCCGTTGACAAGGCCCTGACCCGGCCATATCTCTGCGCGGTCGCGTCCATGGCGATGGCGTTTATTTTGCTGCGTTTTTGGCCGTTGAACCCAGGCTTGCTCAATTCCCACCCATATGGCGGATGCCCCCGAAAGGCCGGGCACCGGCACCACGAGGCGTCACGGTGAGTTGATAGGCAAGTGGGTGACAACCTCTTGGCTGCAACGCGGTTAAATCGCGAACACAGGAACTAGGCATGATCGGCGCGCTCGCCCGCAAGTTTTTCGGCTCCGCCAACGACCGGCGGGTGAAGGGATACCAGTCCCGCGTCAACGCCATCAACGCGCTGGAACCTGAAGTATCCAAGCTCTCCGACGAGGCGCTGAAGGCGCGCACCGCCGAATTCAAGCAGCAGCTCGCCGAGGGCAAGACGCTCGACGACCTGCTGGTGCCGGCCTTCGCCACGGTGCGCGAGGCGGCCAAGCGCACGCTCGGCCAGCGCCATTTCGACGTCCAGCTCATCGGCGGCATGGTACTGCACGAGGGCGACATCGCCGAGATGAAGACCGGTGAAGGCAAGACGCTGGTGGCAACGCTCGCGGTCTACCTCAACGCGCTCGCCGGCAAGGGCGTCCACGTCGTCACCGTCAACGACTACCTCGCCCGCCGCGACTCCGGCTGGATGGGCCAGATCTACGGCTTCCTCGGCCTCACCACCGGCGTGATCGTCCACGGCCTCGACGATGCCGAGCGCAAGGCGGCCTATGCCTGCGACATCACCTACGGCACCAACAACGAATACGGCTTCGACTACTTACGCGACAACATGAAGTACCGGCTCGAGGACATGGTCCAGCGGCCGCACTTCTTCGCCATCGTCGACGAAGTCGACTCCATCCTGATCGACGAGGCGCGCACGCCGCTGATCATCTCCGGCCCGCTCGACGACCGCTCCGACTTCTACAACACCATCGACACCTTCATGCCGCAGCTCGCGAAGGTGACCGACTTCGAGGTCGACGAGAAGCAGCGCACGGTGACGCTGACCGAAGGCGGCATGGAGAGGCTGGAGACGCTGCTGCGCGACGCCGGCCAGCTCAAGGGCGAGTCGCTCTACGACGTCGAGAACGTCTCCGTCGTGCACCACGTCAACCAGGCGCTGCGCGCCCACACCCTGTTCACCCGCGACAAGGACTACATCGTCCGCGACGGCGAGGTCGTGATCATCGACGAGTTCACCGGCCGCATGATGCCGGGCCGCCGCTATTCGGAAGGCCTGCACCAGGCACTCGAAGCCAAGGAGCACGTCGCGGTTCAGCCCGAGAACCAGACGCTCGCCTCGATCACCTTCCAGAACTACTTCCGCATGTACGAGAAGCTGGCGGGCATGACCGGCACGGCGGCGACCGAAGCCGACGAACTGTTCGACATCTACAAGCTCGAGGTCGTGGAGATCCCGACCAACCTGCCGGTGGCGCGCCTCGACGAGGACGACGAGGTCTACCGCACCCAGCAGGAGAAATACGGCGCCATCCTCGCCGAGATCGAGCGCGCCAATGCGCGGCTGCAGCCGGTGCTGGTCGGCACGGCGTCGATCGAGAAGTCGGAAGTGCTGGCCGAATTCCTGAAGAAGAACGGCTACAAGCAGATCGACTTCGGCAAGGAGCACGCGCTCGACAAGCTCTATGCAGCGGCGCGCTCGGGCAAGCCGGCAAAGCTGTTCGCGGTGCTGAACGCGCGCTTCCACGAGCAGGAAGCCTATATCGTCGCCGAAGCCGGCGTTCCGGGCGCGATCACGATCGCGACCAACATGGCCGGCCGCGGCACCGACATCAAGCTCGGCGGCTCGCTCGAGATGCGCGTCCAGCAGGAGACCGCAGGCATCGAGGACGAGGCCGAGAAGGCCAGGAAGATCGAGCAGATCAAGGCCGACATCGAGCACTTCCGCGACATCGTGCTGAAGGCCGAGGAGACCATCGAGATCGAGCCGGCGAAGGGGTCCAAGCCCGCCAAGACCGTGACCAAGCCGGGCGGCCTCTACATCATCGGCTCCGAGCGGCATGAATCCCGCCGCATCGACAACCAGCTCCGCGGCCGTTCCGGCCGTCAGGGCGACCCCGGCCGCTCGAAGTTCTTCCTGTCGCTGGAAGACGATCTGATGCGCATCTTCGGCTCGGATCGCCTCGACAGCATGCTGCAGCGTCTCGGCCTGAAAGAGGGCGAGGCCATCATCCATCCCTGGATCAACAAGGCGCTGGAGAAGGCGCAGCAGAAGGTCGAGGCCCGCAACTTCGACATCCGCAAGAACCTGCTCAAGTTCGACAACGTCCAGAACGACCAGCGCAAGGTGATCTTCGACCAGCGCGTCGAGCTGATGAAGGACGAGAGCGTCGCCGAGACGGTGGCCGACATGCGCCACGCCTTCATCGACGACCTCGTCGCCAAGCACGTGCCCGAGCATGCCTATGCCGAGCAGTGGGACGTCGCGGGCCTGAAGGAGGAGCTCAAGCGCGTGCTCGATCTCGACCTGCCGGTCGACGACTGGGCCAAGGAAGAGGGCATCGCCGACGAGGAGCTGCTCACGCGCATCGAAAACCGCGCCGACGAGCACATGGCCGCCAAGGTCGCGCAGTGGGGTCCCGACGTGATGCGTTACGTCGAGAAGACCATCCTCCTGCAGACGCTCGACCATCTCTGGCGCGAGCATCTGATCATGCTCGACCATCTGCGCCAGGTCATCGGCCTGCGCGGCTACGGCCAGCGCGATCCGCTGCAGGAGTACAAGACCGAGGCCTTCAACCTCTTCCAGGAGATGAGCGCGCATTTGCGCGAGGCCGTCACCGCCCAGCTCATGCGCGTCGAGATCATCCCGCCGGAGCAGGAAGCCCCCATGCTGCCCGCGATGGAAGCGCACAAGCTCAATCCCGACACCGGCGAAGACGAAATGGCCTTCGCCAACGTCACCCTGGCCCCGCAGGCGAACACCGTCTCCGCCGCCCAGCGCGACCCGAAGAACCCGGCCAGCTGGGGCAAGATCGGCCGCAACGAGGACTGCCCGTGTGGGAGCGGCAAGAAGTTCAAGCACTGCCACGGGCGGTATGGTTAGTAACTAGCCTCGCTGTCGTCGCCCGGCTTGACCGGGCGACCCAGTACGCCGCGGCTTATCGATTCAAGCAAAACTGTCTTTGCAATGCTGGATCGCCCGCTTTTCGCGGGCGATGACAGTTCACGTTCTTTAGAGAGTGGAAAGCGCGGAGGCTACCGCGCCTACTTCACCGCCCCAAACCGGCTGTCGAACGAATTCGACGACACCACCGGCGCTGCTCCCGACATCTGGCCGCTGCTGCCGGCATCGGCCGAAGCATTCGACACTGACGGCTTGAGCGCCGGCCGGGTCGCGGCGACCTTCGTTTCGGCGGGCTTCGCCGGTTCGGCGGGCTTGGCGGCTGCGACCGGCTTGTCCTTGTCGTGGCCCGGCACGAAGCGCGTCACCGCGGCCTTCAGCCTCGACGTCGCCGTGGCCGGGGTTGTGGAGGTGGTGGCCGGAGCGGCGGACGCGGTGGCTTGCGGCGGCGATGTGGTGGCGGTGGTGTCAGCCGTGCCCATGCCCATCTTGCGGGCGATGCCGGAGAAGAAGCCGCCGCCTGAGGATTTCTCGGCAGGCGCGGCGGCAGCGGGCGCGGCTGCGGCCGGAGTGGCTGCGGCGACGCGGGTGGTCGCGGCGACTGCGACGACCGGCTCTTGGGCCGCGGTCGGCTCGAAATTCGGCTTCGGCGGATTGACGGTGCCGGGGATCGTGCCCGGCGCCTTCGACATCGCCAGCATCTGCAGGGTCGAGCCTTCGGCGCCCTCCGACAGGCCGGTCGAGCCTTCCGGAATCTTGGAAGCGAAGATCTTGTTCATGCCGCCGTCGATGCCGGTGTTCATGCGCGCCACCGGCGTGCCCTTGGAGACGAGCTTGTTGTACTCGGCCTGGTCGCGCTCTTCCTTCTCGCGCACCGCGCTCGCGATGTCCTCGGGGATCACATAGGCTGGGCACTTCGCCGAGGCATCGAACACCGGATCACGCTTGGCATCCGGCGTCTTGGCGGCGTCGAAGACGTACTTCTTCTCGCAGAAATCGACCTTCGGCTCCTGCCGCGTCACCTCGAAATGATCATAGCCTTCCTTGATCATCTTCCAGAAGGCCATGTTCGGATTGGTCCGGTGCTTGGCCATGTTCACCGGCGTCATCTTGAACGGATAGGCCTGAAGCTGGAACGCCTTCTGGCCGCCGAAGAAGGATTCGCGCCCGAGCGAATAGATCTCCGCGATCTGCTCGTCGGTCATCGCGTAGCAGCCGCGCGAGGAGCAGTCGCCATGCACCATGAGCTGCGAGCCGGTGCGGCCAAGCGCCTTGTCGAACGCGTTCGGATAGCCGGTGTTGAAGGAGAGGTAGTAGGCCGATTGCGGATTCATCTGGCTGGGGTTGATCGAATAGAACCCCTCGGGCGCCTGGCGGTCGCCTTCGCGCACCTTCGGTCCGAGATCGCCGGACCAGCGGCAGATCGGATAGGTCTTGAGCAGCGCGAACTGGCCGTTTCGGGTCTGCTTCCAGACCTCGAGCTCGGCCTCCTGCTTGAACAGACGGACCAGAATCGGCGATTGCAGATCCATGTCCTTCTCGGCCATCGCGGCGACGAGCTTTGGCGGGACCGGCTGGTTGGCCTTGGCATTGGTCGCGAGCGAAACCTGATCGGTATCGCAGCCGGCCAGCAACACGCTGGCCGAGAGCGCAACCGACGCCAAGAGCGCGCGAGCAAGCGAACTGGATATCAAGATGGACCCCACACCGTGCCGGGCAAGGAGCGCGAACCCCAACTTTGGAACCTGGTCTGACCGGATATCCGGACCCGCTTGTGGCGGTTTTTTTCAGACCAAGCCCCAGCGCTTATGCCCTGAAGCCATTGATTAAAATTCTAACCTCCGGACCCGAGCGTCGCAACCCGAGCGGGGATCACGAGCCCGTTGGCCCATAGGCATGGTCAACAGAGACTAAACTTGGACGGTACTTGAGACATGACTTGGGACGGAACTTTGGCCGTTCGGCCAAAACGTCACTGAGATCGCTGATTTGGGCAAAAAAAGGGTTAACGGAGCCTTACCGAAGGCGCTGTAGGGTGGGCAAAGGCGCGAAGCGCGGTGCCCACCATGCAGCCACCCGGTGGCGGGGAGCGGTGGGCACGCTTCGCTTTGCCCACCCTACGGCACCTTAAAATCGGCGAATCAGCTCAGTTTCCGGCCGATATCGAGGAATTTCTGCCGCCGCTGCTTGCGGATACCGTCGCCATCCAGATTGCGCAGCTCGTCGAAAGCCTTGGCGATGGCCTCGCCCGTGGTGGCGATCATGGCGGCGGGGTCGCGGTGGGCGCCGCCGACCGGCTCCTTCAGGATCTGGTCGATCACGCCGAAGCGGAGCATGTCCTGGGCGGTGATCTTCATGTTGTTGGCGGCTTCCTGCGCCTTGGTGCCGTCGCGCCAGAGGATGGAGGAGGCGGCCTCCGGCGAGATCACGCTGTAGATGGCGTGCTCCAGCATCAGGACCTTGTTGGCGGTGGTGATCGCGATCGCGCCGCCCGACATGCCTTCGCCGGTGATGATCGCGACGTTCGGCACGCCCAGCGCGAGGCAGGCGTCGGTCGAGCGCGCGATCGCCTCGGCCTGTCCGCGCTCTTCGGCGCCGATGCCGGGATAGGCGCCGGCGGAATCGGCGAGCGACAGCACGGGCAGGCCGAAACGCTCGGCCATTTCCATCAGCCGCACCGCCTTGCGATACCCTTCCGGCCGCGCCATGCCGAAATTGTGCTTGATGCGGCTGTCGGTGGAATCACCCTTCTCCTGGCCCATCACGCAGATCGGCTCGCCACGGAAGCGGCCGAAGCCCGCGACCAGCGCCTCGTCCTCGCCGAACTTGCGGTCGCCGGCGAGCGGGGTGAACTCGGTGATCAGGCCTTTGATGAAGTCGGAGAAATGCGGCCGTTGCGGATGGCGCGCGACCAGCGTCTTCTGCCACGGCGTCAGGTTCGTATAGAGGTCGGCCAGCGCCTGCGCCGCCTTGTCCTCGATCCGCCCGATCTCCTCGGCGATATCGGTGCCGGAGGCCGCAAGCGTGCGCAATTCGTCGACCTTGGAGTCGAGCTCGGCGACGGGCTTTTCGAAGTCGAGATAGCTGCGCATCTGGTCTGGCATCAACTCAATATAGGAGGACGGGGCGAAGCGGCGAAGCGGATTTGGCTTGCGGTAAGAAGTTGAGTTTCTTCAATGAGTTGGCTTGTGCGCTCCCGGGAGCCCGCCAAATCACGCGTGAGGCCACGGCTCTTTCTGCGGAGATGTGGCCGAAGTCAAGGCGGATCGTCACCTCTCCCGCTTGCGGGAGAGGTCGGCGCGAAAGCGCCGGGTGATGGCTCTCTCTCCGCTTAGGGACCGTCCCATTGCGGGGGCACCCTCTCCCCAGCCCTCCCGCAAGCGGGGGAGGGAGCGCACCTCGTTCGGGGCACGAGACCTACGTCTCCGCCAGCGGGTGCAGGTCGCGCACCAGGCTCTTCAGGCGTTCCTCGACCACATGGGTGTAGATCTGGGTGGTGGAGATGTCGGTGTGACCGAGCAGGGTCTGCACGATGCGCAAGTCGGCGCCGTTGTGAAGTAAGTGGCTGGCAAAGGCGTGGCGCAGCACGTGGGGCGAGACCAGCCGGGCCTGCAGGCCGGAGGCCACCGCGAGCTCTTTCAAGTCGCGGGCAAAATGCTGCCGCGTCAGATGCCCGCTCTCGCCGAAGGAGGGGAACAGCCATTTCGAAGCCGCGAGGCTGTTCTTCGTCTTCTCGGCTTTATTGTTTTCCTTGGCCGCTTCAGTGGCAGCGAGATAATCGGCCATCGCCTGACGCGAGGCCTCGTTGAGCGGCACCAGGCGTTCCTTGTTGCCCTTGCCGCGCACCACGATCATGCGCGCGTCGCGCTTGGCCGCCGTGCGCGGCAGCGCCACCAATTCGGAGACGCGCAGGCCGGTGGCGTAGAGCACCTCGAGCAGGCAATAGAGTCGCAAGCTGCGCAGCCGCTGCGAGGCTGAGACCTCAGCCGCCTCGCTCATCTCCTTGGCGCGGCGGAGCATGCGGTCGACATCCGATATCGACAGCACCTTTGGCAGGCCGCGGCCGCGCTTCGGGCCGGACAGGATCGCCGCGGGATCCTCGTCGCGAATGCGCTCGTTCAGGAGGAAGCGATAGAGATGCCGCATCGCCGACAGCCGCCGGGCGACGCTGGAGGATTTGAAGCCGCGGGTGTCGAGATCGGCGAGATAATCGCGCAGTGTTTGTGTCTCGGCATCCACAAAAGTATGGCCGACGCGGGCCAGAAACTCCGAGAAATCGGTGAGGTCGCGGCGGTAGGCATCGAGCGTATTGGGGCCGGCGCCTTGTTCCGCCGCGAGCATGTCGAGGAACAGGCCGATGAGCTTGGTATCTGAGGGCTTGTTGGCGCGCATGCCCCGGAGGTTAGCTCCTATTTCTTGAGAAATTTGTCAGGCGGGATCGTCACCGTCATTTCCCGCGACTTCGGGGTGACGAAGTTCGCCAGCGCGAAGACCACGCCATAGACGATGCCGGCGATCACGGCGACGACCGTCAGGAACCGGAACAGGCTGGGCATCGGGCAAGGTCTCGACGAGGGGCTCGAACGGCCAAATTAACCAATGAAATCATCCAACATGTTCGCCGTTTCATAGCAAGAGTCCTCTGGCGAGGGCCGCTTGGGGGGTAGTATAGGTGGCCGGATGTCGCATGAGGCGGCAGATTTGAGCGAGGAACATGTCCGACGCCGTGTTGCCAGCACTTGGTTCGCCTGAGGCCGACATCCTGTCGGCGCTGGGTGCGCGCTCGCTCGTGCTGGTCGGCATGATGGGGGTGGGCAAATCCACCATCGGCCGGCGCCTCGCGGCGCGGCTGCGGCTGCCCTTCGTCGACGCCGACACCGAGATCGAGGCGGCGGCCGGCATGCCCATACCGGAGATCTTCGAGCGCCATGGCGAGCCGCATTTCCGCGACGGCGAGGCCCGCGTGATCGCGCGGCTGCTCGACGGCGGTCCCCTGGTGCTGGCCACCGGTGGCGGGGCCTTCATGCGGGAGGAGACGCGCGGGCGGATCGCGGCGAAAGCGGTCTCGATCTGGCTCAAGGCGGACCATGACGTCATCATGCGCCGCGTGCGCCGCCGCGCCGACCGCCCGCTGTTGCAGACCGCCGATCCCGAGGGAACCGTCACGCGGCTGCTCACCGAGCGCGAGCCGGTCTACCGCAACGCCGACCTCACCATTGCCTCGCGCGACGTGCCGCACGACAAGATCGTCGAGGAGACGATCGAGACGCTGCACGCGCATCTCTGCGGCAACGGGGCCGATCCTCAAGTCTCTCCTGATGTCGCGAGTGCCGCACGATGACTGCGCCGTTGAAACAGACCGATCCGGTGAAGGTCGACGTCGCGCTCGGCGATCGCGCCTACGACATCATCATCGGCCGTGATGTGCTTGCCTCGCTCGGCGAGCGCGTCGCGGCCTTGCGCCCCGGCGTGCGCACCGCGATCGTGACCGATCGCACCGTCGCGAAATACTGGTTAGAGCCCACTGAGGCCTCGCTGGCCGCGGCCGGCATCCCGACATCACGCATCGTCGTCGAGGAAGGCGAGATCTCGAAAACCTATGCCGGGCTCGAGAAGGTCAGCGAAGCCCTGATCGCGGCGAAAATCGAGCGCAATGATCTCGTCATTGCGCTCGGCGGCGGCGTGGTCGGCGATCTCGCCGGCTTTGCGGCCGCGATCCTGCGCCGCGGCGTCGATTTCGTGCAGGTGCCGACCTCGCTGCTGGCGCAGGTCGATTCCTCCGTCGGCGGCAAGACCGGCATCAACTCACCGCAGGGCAAGAATCTGCTCGGCGCCTTCCACCAGCCGGTGCTGGTCATCGCCGACACCGCCGTGCTCGACACGCTGTCGCCGCGGCAATTCCGCGCCGGCTATGCCGAGGTCGCCAAATACGGCGTGCTCGGCGACGAAGCCTTCTTCACGTGGCTGGAGAAGAACCACGCCGACATCTTCAAGGGCGGCTCGGCCCGCGAGCATGCGATCGCGACCTCGTGCCGCGCCAAGGCGGGCGTCGTCTCGCGCGACGAGCGCGAGACCGGCGAGCGCGCGCTGCTCAATCTCGGCCACACCTTTGGCCACGCGCTGGAAGCCGCGACCGGGTTCTCCGACCGTCTGTTCCACGGCGAGGGCGTTTCGATCGGCACGGTGCTGGCGGCGGAGTTTTCGGCGCGGCTCGGCATGATCGGCGCGGCCGATGCCGCGCGCGTCGAACTCCACCTCATTGACGCGGGGCTGCCGACGCGGCTGCAGGACATCGCGGGCTTTTCGCAGGAAGGGCTTGCCGATGCCGACGCGCTGATGGCGCTGATGGCGCAGGACAAGAAGGTCAAGCGCGGCAAGCTCACCTTCATCCTGCTCGAGGCAATCGGCCGCGCGGTCATCGCGAAGGACGTCGAGCCGTCGCTTGTGCGCGATTTCCTCAAAGAGCAGCTCGCGCACAAGGCATGAGGCGCGGCTGAACGGCGCCAAAGCGTTTTCGAGCGAAGTGGGTACCGGTTCGCGTAAAGCAAACGCGTCAAAACAAGAAGCTAGAGTGGTGCATGGACTGGCTCGGACTCTCCATCGTCGTGTTCTGCCTCTTGATCTCGGCGTTCTTCGCCGCGAGCGAGACTGCGCTGACCGGCGCCTCGCGCGCCAGCATGTTGCGGCTGACCAAGCAGGGCAATCACGACGCCGAAATCGTCTCAAAGCTGATCGAGAACCGTGAGCGGCTGATCGGCGCGCTCCTGCTCGGCAACAACATCGCCAATATCGGCGCTTCCGCAATTGCGACCGGCATCTTCACCACCTGGTTCGGCGAGGTTGGCGTGCTCTATGCGACCGGCGTGATGACGGCGCTGGTCGTGATCTTCGCCGAAGTGCTGCCCAAGACCATCGCCATCAACGCGCCCGACCGGCTTGCGCTGGCGGTGGCACGCCCGATGCGGCTCACCGTGTTCATCCTCGGGCCGGTGCTCTCGGTGGTCGAGGCCATCGTGCGGATGCTGATGCGGCTGTTCGGCGTCGCCATCGGCGAGCACCAGGCGATCCTGTCGCCGACCGAACGCCTGCGCGGTGCGGTCGACCTCTTGCATCATGAAGGCAAGGTCGAGAAGCACGACCGTGACATGCTCGGCGGCCTCCTGGACCTGCGCGAGCTCCAGGTCTCCGACGTCATGATCCATCGCACCGAGATGATGATGATCAATGCCGACCTGCCGGCGGAGGAGCTGGTGCGCGAGGTGCTGGCGACCGAATACACCCGCATTCCGCTCTGGCGCGACAAGCCGGAGAACATCATCGGCGTGCTCCACGCCAAGGATCTCTTGCGCGCGATCAGGGCTTCGGACGGCGATACCTCGCGCATCGACGTCTCCACCATCGCGCTGCCGCCCTGGTTCGTGCCGGAGATGCGTCCCGTCTCCGAGCAGCTCAAGGCGTTCCGCCGTCGCAAGACCCATTTCGCGCTCGTTGTCGACGAGTACGGCGAAGTTGAAGGTCTTGTGACGCTGGAAGACATTCTGGAAGAGATCGTCGGCGACATCTCCGACGAGCATGACGTCGTGGTCGCCGGTGTGCGCGCCCAGCCGGACGGCTCGGTCGTGGTCGACGGCTCGGTGCCGATCCGCGATCTCAATCGCGCCATGGATTGGCACCTGCCCGATGAAGAGGCAACGACGGTGGCCGGCCTCGTCATTCACGAGGCGCGCTCGATCCCCGACCGCGGCCAGAGCTTCACCTTCCACGGCTTCCGCTTCCGCGTGCTCCGCCGCGAGCGCAACCGCATCACCGCACTCCGTATTTCACCGGTGCCGCGCGAAGCCGAGGTCGAGGAATCCAAGCCGAGGCGGGCAGGGACGTCGTTCTGACTGATTTGAGCTCTCAACCCTCATGGTGAGGAGGCGCGTAAGCGCCGTCTCGAACCATGAAGGCCGGGATGCAGCGGCGGGGGCTTCATCCTTCGAGACGCGCGCAAGGGCGCGCTCCTCCAGCGACAATGGCTTCGCCATTGCGCGGGGATGAGGGGAAATAGTATGATTTGATGCTCGAATTGGCGAGCTAGGTCCCGCCCTCGCCCGGCGCCTGCGCGTGGATCGCCAATGCATGCACGCCGCCGGAAAGTTCCGCGGCCAGCGCCGAATTAATCATGCGATGGCGCTCGACGCGGCTCTTCCCTTTGAAGGCTGGCGACACGATATAAACGCGGAAGTGCGTCTCGCCGCTCGGCCGATGGCCGGCGTGTCCTTCATGCAAATGTGACTCGTCGACGACCTGCAGGCTTTCCGGCGTGAAAGCTTCCTGCAACTTGTTGCTGATAGTGTCTCTGATAGCCATGTGAGTCATTAAAGAGGGCGATCGCACTCCGTCAATGCCCCGATGGGCCGCGCTTGGCGGCCGTTCTGAAAACGCCGAAGCAAAGCTTTGGCGACCGGTTTTGTCCTAATTGCAATGTCAAGACTTGAAGGTTTTCGCATTGCGTAGTCAAAGTCAGCCATGCCGATCGATTCATCAAAGTTCTTCGACTCCATCCGCGTCAAGCCGCGAGGCAAGCAGGAGGCAAAGCCGCGCGAGACGGTGGTCAAGTGCGAATGGCCGGATTGCCAGAACAATGGGGCGCACCGTGCGCCCAAGGGGCGCGAGAACGCGCGTGAGTATTGGCACTTCTGCCTCGACCACGTGCGCGAGTACAACCAGTCCTACAATTTCTTCTCCGGCATGAATGCTGACGCGGTCGCGCGTTACCAGAAGGACGCACTGACCGGCCACCGTCCGACCTGGAAGATGGGCGCCAATGGCGGCAAGAAGGGATCGGAAGCCGAGATCGACGGCGCCTTCGATCCGTTCAGCATGTTCAGCGAGATCAATGGCCGCGCCAACTGGCGCCGCGGACCGGAGGCCCAGCCCAAGGCCGAGACGCGCAAGGTGATGAACGCCGAGCGCAAGGCGCTCCAGGTGATGGGCCTCGGCCCCGACGCCACGCTCGCTGACGTCAAGACCAAGTACAAGGCGCTGGTGAAGCAGCACCACCCCGACGCCAACGGCGGCGACCGCTCGACCGAGGATCGCCTGATCGAGATCATCAAGGCGTATAATTATCTGAAGACGGTGGTGAAGGAGGCCTGAGCCTCCTACGCAGTCGTCGCCGCACTCTCTGGCGTCGTCCCGGCGAAGGCCGGGACCCATAACCACAGGGAGAAGTTTGGCGAAGACTAGTAGTTACTGGTCCTTCCCGCGGTACTCACGGCTGCGTTCACCGATAGATCAAGCGGTATGGGTCCCGGCCTTCGCCGGGACGACGGCGGAGTTTGTGGCTCCGCCATTGTGCTTCAGCTACTCGCCGGAAGCCTTCGGCATCGCCCCGACATACGACGAGCTCGGCCGGATCAGCCGTCCTGTGCGGCGATGCTCGAGCGCGTGCGCGGTCCACCCCGCGGCGCGCGCGACCGCGAAGATCGGCGTGAAGGCCTGGCGCGGGATGGCGAGCGCATCGAGCAGGATCGCGGTGAAGAACTCGACATTCGTTTCCAGCGGCCGGTCCGGATTCTTCTTGCGCAAGGCGGAGCGGATATAGGCCTCGACCTCGCCGGCGAAGGGCAGGTCGGCGCCGTCGGCGGAAAGCCGCTCGATCGCGGCCTTGAGCACGTCGGCGCGCGGATCGCGGACGCGATAGACGCGATGGCCGAACCCCATCAGCCGCTCGCCGCGCGCCAGTGCCGCATCGACCCACGGCTTGATCCGCTCACGCGAGCCGATCGCATCGAGCATCTCCAGCACCGGCTCCGGCGCGCCGCCATGCAAGGGGCCGGTCAACGCGCAATATCCGGCGGTGACGGCGGCGAACAGATCGGCCTGCGTCGAGGCCACCACGCGCGTGGTGAAGGTCGATGCGTTCATGCCGTGATCGCAGACGGTGACGAGATAGGCATCCAGCGCCGCGACCTCGCGCGGCTCCGGCGCAGTGCCGCGCAACATGCGAAGCGTGTCGGCGGCATGGCTCGCGTTCGCATCCGGCGCGACCGGATCGAGCCCCTTGACGCGTCTCACCAGTGCGCCGGCAATCACCGGAAACGCGCCGACGATGGTCGCCTCGTGCTCCAGCCCGTTTTCCGCACGCAGACCTGCGACTGCCGCACGGAACCCGTCGACGATGCCCATGCCGCGGGTCGCCGGCAAAAGGTCCGGCAATCGTGCGAAGGCGCGCTCGCGTGCCAGCCCTAGGCTCGCCCGCACATTTGCCTCGCTCAGCATGCTCTTGCCCGCGCCGTTCCAGAGCCGGGCGGTGACGCCCTCGAAGCTCGATTCGGCGGCCAGTCGGCCGACATGCTCGCCGGCGATGATCAGCTCGCCGCGCTCGCCGTCGACATGACTCAACACGGTTTCAGCGGCGGGAACGCCGTCCAGTCCGATCTGGCTTTTGGTGAGGTGGATGTTCATGGCCCAAATCTCCTTTCACACCAGGAAAAGTCGGCCCTCTCGACAGATTGATCAATCTTGATTACATAAATCAATATGAAAAATTCTCCGGAGCTGTACCTCTCCGCCCGGGAAGCCGCGGCCGAACTCGCGATTTCGCCGGCCACGCTCTACGCCTATGTCAGCCGCGGCCTGATCCGCTCCGAGCCGACCCCGGATTCGCGCAGGAACCGCTATCGCGCCGAGGACGTCCGCGCCCTCAAGGAGCGCCGTGTCCCCTCGCCGGAGCCGCGGGGCCTGCGCAGCTTCGACGCCGACCTGCCGGTCATGGACACGGAGATCTCGACCATCACCGAGGACGGCGCGATCTATCGCGGCGTGAACTGCGTCGACCTTGCCGAGAACGACACGCTGGAGCACACCGCAACGCTGCTCTGGGATGTCTCCGGCGTCGATCCGTTTTCGCCCGAGAATTGTCCCGCGATCTCGGACGAGATGCGCGTCATTGCGCAGGCCGCGCGCCGCGCCGCACCGATCGACCGCGCGATCGCGGTGCTGGCGCTGGCGACCAGCGCCGATCCGCGCGCCTTCACCCGCGCGCCCGACGGCCGCGCTATGGTCGGTGCGCGCATCGTCCGGCTCTTGGTTGCCACCATGCTCAATGCCGAGCCTTCGGCCGAGCCGCTGCACCAGCAGATCGCAAGAGCCTGGGCGCCGGACAACAAGCATGCGGGGGACCTCATTCGCCGGACGCTGGTGCTGCTGGCCGAGCACGAGCTGAATGCATCGACCTTCACCGCGCGCTGTGCGGCCTCGACCGGACTCAATCTCTATGACTCCGTCATCGCCGGCCTTGCCGCGCTGAAGGGACCCAAGCACGGCGGCGCCGGCGTGCTGGCCTCGCAGCTCGTCAAGACGCTGGTGGACCGCGACGTCGAGCCGATGGTGCGCGAGCGCGTCGCGCTCGGTGAGCGTTTTGCCGGCTTCGGCCACGGCGTCTACAAGCGCGGCGATCCGCGTGCCCAGTCGCTGCTCAATGCACTGGCGCGCGCCGGTGCGCCGCGCAAATTCACCCGCGAGGTGCCGGAGCGGATCGCGGAAGCGACCGGCGAGTTCGTCAATATCGACTATGTCCTCGCGGTGCTCGTGCACGCTTTGCGCCTGCCGGCCGGCAGCGAGCTTGCGCTGTTCGCGATGGCGCGCAGCGTCGGCTGGATCGCGCACGCAAGCGAGCAGTTGCAGTTCGGAAAGCTGATCCGCCCGCGGGCGCGCTATGTCGGGCCTGCGCCCGGGCGGAGGACGGGGGCTGCGGATTCCAGGAGCTAATCCTCAAGACCCTCATGGTGAGGAGCGCGGAACGCGCGTCTCCGGACGATGCTTTGCATCGCCGGGCGAACCATAAGGCCCGCCTCTCGCCCGCGGCCATCCTTCGAGACGGCCGCCTGATGCGGGCTCCTTCAGGATGAGGGGAGGAGTGCTTGGCGATACAATAGAACTAACCCCGCGGCTTGGCCGCAGCCACTCCGCTGCCGTGCCGGCGGCGGATGGTCCAGATCGCGAGCCCCATGACGATCGCGACGCCGACGACGGTGAACATCCAGATATGTTTGCCAACGTGCTCATGATGCGGCAGGCCGGCATATTCGTGCAGCGCGGAGACCGCGAGCACGCCGGGCAGCACGTGGGCCGGTGCCCAGACCAGGATCGCCGGGATGTTGACCGCATAGAAGCGCGCCGGCGCCATGCCGAGTGCGCCGGCCGTGACCGGCACGAAAGCCCGAATTGGAGGGACAAAGCGCGCGAAGAACACCGCCCAGGTACCGAAGCGGTGGAAGAAGGTCTCGCTCTCCTCGACCACGCGCGGATAGTTGGTCAGGGGCCAGGTGTTGAGGATTTCGCGCTGCCGCCGGTGGCCGATCCAGAAGGCCGAGCCGTCTCCAAGGACCGCACCAAAGGCGGCCGCCAGCAGCACCCAGGGCAGCCTGAGCTCCCCGCCCGGAACCAGGGCGCTCAGCGCCAGGATGATGGTCGAGCCGGGGACCACCGAGCCCACCACCGGAACGGCTTCGAGAAGCGCTGCCAGGAACAGGGTCAGATAGGCCAGCCACGCATGGGCCGAAACGAACGAAATGAAGGGATCAAGGATGGACGTCACGTCGTCTCTGTGTTGGCCACGGGCATTCGGGTTCAGACCCTACATAAGTGGGGAGAGCTGCGAAAAGTGCCATTCGCGCAGGGGGACCAACTTATTCGGGCGAAATTCGAGCATGATTCGCAGGGCAGCCTTCCAAAAATCGCGTTCCTTGCCTATCTAAATGAAAAGACAATGGAACTTTGATTTGCGCGCGGGCTTCTGCCGGCTCGTTGTCTCTGATAGGTTCGCAACCGCACCCAGCCGCAGCCAACGTGCAAATAACTGGTCTCGGGACCGCCCGGGGCCTCGGAGGATTGATGACGACCGCCGCCCTGTCCAAAGTTGAGGAAGTTTCCGGTCTGCCCGACATGAAGGTGTCGGTCCGCCAGGTGTTCGGGATCGACAGCGATCTCGAAGTGCCGGCCTATTCCGAAGTCGATCCTCATGTCCCGGAAGTTGACGCCGACTACCGCTTCGACCGCGCCACCACGCTCGCCATTCTCGCCGGCTTCGCCAAGAACCGCCGCGTGATGGTGACCGGCTATCACGGCACCGGCAAATCCACCCACATCGAGCAGGTTGCCGCGCGGCTGAACTGGCCCTGCGTGCGCGTCAACCTCGACAGCCACATCAGCCGTATCGACCTCGTCGGCAAGGACTCGATCGTGGTCAAGGACGGCAAGCAGGTCACCGAATTCCGCGACGGCATTTTGCCCTGGGCGCTGCAGAACAACGTGGCGCTGGTGTTCGACGAATACGACGCCGGCCGCCCGGACGTGATGTTCGTGATCCAGCGCGTGCTGGAGGTCTCCGGCCGCCTGACGCTGCTGGACCAGAACAAGGTGATCAAGCCGCACCCGGCGTTCCGGCTTTTCTCCACCGCCAACACCGTCGGCCTCGGCGATACCTCGGGTCTCTATCACGGCACCCAGCAGATCAACCAGGGCCAGATGGACCGCTGGTCGATCGTCACCACGCTGAACTATCTCAGCCATGACGAGGAAGTGGAGATCGTGCTCGCCAAGGCGAAGCACTATCGCACCCAGGAGGGCCGCGACATCGTCAACAAGATGGTCCGCCTTGCCGATCTCACCCGCAACGCGTTTGCCAACGGCGATCTGTCGACGGTGATGAGCCCGCGCACGGTGATCACCTGGGCGGAAAACTCCGACATCTTCGGCGATATCGGCTTCGCGTTCCGCGTCACCTTCCTCAACAAGTGCGACGAGCTCGAGCGTCCGCTGGTCGCCGAGTTCTATCAGCGCTGCTTCAACGCGGAGCTGCCGGAATCGGCGGTGAACGTGGCGCTCAGCTGATCCATGGCAACCATCACCGTCGAGCGCAGCGTTGGGACAACCAAGAAAGCCGTGCTCGCCGGGCTCATTGGCTACAACAATGAGCGGATGGGGAAGCAGAAATACAAGCGCCTCGCGATTTCCCTGAAAGAGCGCGGCAAGATCGTCGGCGGTATCGTTGGTGAGGTCTGGACGTCGGTTCTGTTCATCCAGCTGTTCTGGATCGAGCAGAAGCTTCGCGGCAGGGACCACGGCACGAAGCTGATCGCGGCGATCGAGGACGAGGCGAGAAAGATCGGGGCAACCCGGTCCTACCTGGACACGATGAGTTTCCAGGCGCCGGGCTTCTACCGCTCCTGCGGTTACAAGGAGTTCGGCGCCATTGACGGCTATCCTGGCGGCGTGACGCGCCATTGGTTTACGAAGTCGCTATGAGCACATCCAACTCCAAATTCCGCACCGGCAGCAAGGAAGCCCCGACCGAGCCGTTCAAGCGCTCGGTGGCGGCGTGCCTGAAGGCGATCGCCAAGACGCCCGAGCTCGATGTCAGCTTCGCCGCCGAACGTCCGGGCTTGGCTCCCGGCAAGGCGCGGCTGCCCGAGCCCGCGCGCAAGATGACCAAGCGCGACGCGGCGGTGGTGCGCGGCCACGCCGATTCCATCGCGCTGAAGATCGCCTGTCACGATCCGAAGCTGCATCGCAAGCTGATGCCCGGCAATCCGCAGGCGCGCGGCGTGTTCGAGGCGGTCGAGCAGGCCCGCGTCGAGGCGATCGGCGCGCGCCGTATGGCGGGCGTTGCGAAGAACCTCACCGCGATGCTCGATGACCATTTCCATCGCGGCAAGTTCGACGAGATCACCGACCGCGCCGATGCGCCGCTGGCCGATGCGCTGGCAATGCTGGTGCGCGAGCGGCTGACCGGCATGGCGCCCCCGGCCGCGGCGAAGAAAATGGTCGATCTCTGGCGGCCGATCCTGGAAGACAAGATCGGCAGGCGGCTCGACCGACTCGATGGCCTGGTCGAGAACCAGACCAAGTTCGGCGACGCCGTGCACGATCTGCTGACGGCGCTCGATCTCGGCGACGAGCGCAACGCCGACACCGACGACAACGACGACCAGGACGACAACCGCGACGGCGACAACGATCAGTCCGGCGCCGAGGGCTCGCCCGATTCCGACGCCGCCCAGGAGATGAGCGCCGACCAGGCGCAGGCGACGACGGAGGAGATGAGCGAGAGCGCGATGGAAAGCGCGCAGGCCTCGACATCAGACACCTTCGACGATGGCGAGCTCGGCGATGACGAGACGCCGGGTGAGGCGACGCGGCCGAATTCGCGCGGCGCCAACGAGCCGCGCGGGCCGGAGTACCACGCCTTCGCGCCGAAATTCGACGAGGTGATCTCGGCCGAAGACCTCTGCGACCATGACGAGCTGGAGCGCCTGCGCGCCTATCTCGACAAGCAGCTCGCGCATCTGCAGGGCATCGTCGCCCGTCTCGCCAACCGGCTGCAGCGCCGGCTGATGGCGCAGCAGAACCGCGCCTGGGAGTTCGACCTCGAAGAGGGCATCCTCGACCCCGCGCGTCTGTCGCGCGTGGTGACCGACCCCTATCACCCGCTGTCCTTCATGCGCGAGAAGGAGGCGACCTTCCGCGACACCGTGGTGACGCTGCTGCTCGACAATTCCGGCTCGATGCGCGGGCGCCCGATCACGGTGGCGGCGACCTGCGCCGACATTCTGGCCCGCACGTTGGAGCGTTGCGGCGTCAAGGTCGAGATCCTCGGCTTCACGACGCGCGCCTGGAAGGGCGGCCAGTCCCGCGAGGCCTGGCTTGCCGCAGGCAAGCCGGCCAATCCCGGACGCCTGAACGATCTGCGCCACATCATCTACAAGTCGGCGGACGCGCCCTGGCGCCGTGCGCGGAAAAACCTCGGCCTGATGATGCGCGAGGGTCTCCTGAAGGAGAACATCGACGGCGAGGCGCTGGACTGGGCGCACAAGCGCCTGCTCGGCCGGACCGAGCAGCGCAAGATCCTGATGATGATCTCGGACGGCGCGCCGGTCGACGATTCCACGCTGTCAGTCAATCCCGGCAACTATCTCGAGCGGCACCTGCGCCACATCATCGAGGAGATCGAGACGCGCTCCCCGGTGGAGCTGATTGCGATCGGCATCGGCCACGACGTGACGCGCTACTACCGCCGCGCGGTGACGATCGTCGACGCGGAGGAACTCGGCGGCGCCATCACCGAGAAGCTCGCCGAGCTCTTCAGCGAGACGCATACCGCCCCCAGCCAGCCGGCCAGCCGCCCGCGCCGCAAACTGCATTCGTGAGCAGGCTTTCATCCCGCCGCAGCTTCCTCGGCCACGCGGCGGCGGGATTTTCCACTCTCGCACTCCCCGCGCTTGCGCGGGCACAGCCTGTCACCGAGCCGCCGCCAAAGGCGGCGCAAATCCCGGGGCAGGTCGAACACCCCGTCACCGAACCTGCCGCGATCGAGGTCAATGCGCGACCGATCCCGGCATTCGAGCCGCGCGACCGCTCGCGCGTGCGCTTCGGCTCGCTGGAGTATCGCAGCGGCCTGGTGCTGACCTCACCCTATCGCGGTTTTGGCGGACTGTCCGGCATCCGTTTCCTCGACGCGAAAGGCGAGCGCTTCGTCGCGATCTCCGACCAGGGCGCCTGGTTCACCGGCCGCATCCGCTATGAAGGCCGCGCCATGGCCGGGCTCGACGACGTCGAGGCCGCGCCGATGCTCGGCGCGGACGGACGTCCCATCACCGACAAGCGGCTCTGGTACGACACCGAGTCGATCGCGCTCGACGGCTCGCTGGTCTATGTCGGACTGGAGCGCGTCAACCAGCTCATGCGCTTCGATTTCGCCAAGGGCTTTACCCGCGCCCGCGGCGAGGTGCTGCCGCTGCCGCCGGCCGCGCGAAAGCTGCCCTACAACAAAGGGCTCGAGGCGCTCGTCGTTGTTCCCAAGGGCCAGCCGCTCGCGGGCACGCTGATCGCGCTGTCCGAGCGCGGGCTGGATGCCGACGGCAATCTGATCGCGTTCCTCGTCGGCGGACCTTCGCCCGGCCAGTTCAGCGTGCGCCGCACGGAAAAATTCGACATCAGCGATGCGGTGATCCTGCCGTCCGGCGAGCTTCTGATCCTCGAGCGCAAATTCTCCTGGTTCACCGGCGTCAACATCCGCATCCGCTCGATTCCCTTGAAGGCAATCGCGCCCGGCGCGCTGGTCGACGGCCCCGCGCTCTTCAACGCCGATCTCGGCCACGAGATCGACAACATGGAAGGCATCGACGCCCACGTCACGAGCGAGGGCGACACCGTGCTGACACTCGTCTCCGACGACAATTTCTCGCTGCTCCAGCGCACGCTGCTGCTGCAGTTCACGCTGGTGGAGTGAACGCAACATGCGTCGTCCCGGCCCTCGCCGGGACGACGTGAGGATTGAACGCGCGCTCCCCCTCCCGCGACAAAGCGTCATGCTGATCCGCCGCGCCGTCATCACCCTTGCCCTCACGCTCGCCGCGCTGTCGCCGGCCCATGCCACGGCCGAGCATCAGTACGGCAAGCACGAATACGCCATCATCGCCGACGGCCGGGCGCCGAACGGAAAGCTGTCGGTTGCCTCGCATGGCGGAGGCGAATTCGGCGGTGACAATTTCCACGTCTTCCTGATGGCCGAGCCCCGCCATCGCCGGCTCGCGGTGCTCGACAACATCAGCGACGAGAACAACCTCGACCACGCGCCGCAGGCCTATTATGCCGCCTGGTCGCCGGATTCGCGCTACGTCGCCATCGCCTTCCGCACCGAGCGCCACATCATGACGCTGAACCTCTACGCGATCGAGGGCCGCCGCGCCCGGCTCATCGAAGTGCCGGACCTGTTCCGGGAGACGACCGGCCGCACCGTCCAGGTCAAGACCGAGGGCGACATGCGTACCTTCGTGCCGACAGTCACCTGGCAGGCGCCGCGGCGCTTTCGCCTGAAGGAATCCCGCGTGTTCGTCGAGGACGACGCCGCGCTGGCCGACAAGCTGGGTGCGCTCGGCAAGACCACGAAGATGGACGACGGCCACTACTCGATCGAGTTTTCCGCGGAAGCGGATGTCACCCTGTCGCGCGGCGGCCGCTATCGCACCGGCAAGCTGCAGCCGGGGAAGTTTCGAGACGGGGAGTGAGGGGCGTTTTGGCGTAGCCTCAAATCTTATCGTCGTCCTGGCTTTCGCCAGGACGACACCGGAATTTGAGGCGACGGCGGAGTTTGGCCTCGCCCTTGCGACCATGTGAGCCCGCAATGCGCCCCGCCACGGGCGGCCATTCCCGCCGCGCTGGTGGTAATTGTGCATCCGCTCACTACACTTCCTCCAAAGCCCCTCCATCCTCCCGGAACCTCCCGCATGAGCGCCCTGTTTTCCCCGATCAAGCTGCGCGGCCTGACGTTGAAGAACCGTCTCGTGGTGTCGCCGATGTGTCAGTATTCGGCCGACGACGGCGTCGCCACCGACTGGCACTTCAGCCACATCAACAACCTTTCGCTGTCGGGCGCTTCGATGTTCTGCATCGAGGCGACGCATGTGGAGGCGATCGGCCGCATCACGCCGGGCTGCCTCGGGCTCTACAGCGACGCCGGCGAGGCGGCGCTGAAGCAGATCCTCGCCTCCGTGCGCAAGCACTCCTCCACGGCCGTCGGGATGCAGCTCGCCCATGCCGGCCGCAAAGCCTCCAGCGCGCGGCCCTGGGACGGTGGCCAGCTCATTCCGCAATCGCAGGGCGGCTGGCAGCCGGTGGCGCCGAGCGCGGTGCCGCACAAGGAGGGCGAGGCCGCGCCGCTGGCGCTGGATGCGGCGGGCCTGAAGCGCATCCGCGAGGCCTTCGTCGACAGCACCAAGCGTGCCGCGCGGCTCGGCATCGACGCCATCGAGCTGCACGGCGCGCACGGCTATCTCCTGCATCAATTCCTCTCGCCGATTTCCAACCGCCGCACCGACGAGTACGGCGGGTCGCTCGAAAACCGCATGCGCTTCCCGCTCGAGGTGTTCGACGCTGTGCGCGCGATCTTCCCGTCCGACAAGCCGGTCGGCATGCGGGTGTCGTCGACCGACTGGATCGAGGGCGGCTGGGACCTCGCGCAGACCATCGCATTTGCCAAGGCGCTGAAGGCGCGCGGCGTCGACTGGATCGATGCGTCCTCCGGCGGCGTCTCGCCGTTGCAGAAGATTCCGCTCGGCCCCGGCTACCAGGTGCAGTTCGCCGAAGCCATCAAGCGCGAGACCGGGATTCCCACCATCGCCGTCGGCCTGATCACGGAGGCGAAGCACGCCGAGGAGATCGTGGCATCCGGCAAGGCCGACATGGTCGCGCTCGGTCGCGCCATGCTCTACGACCCCCGCTTCGGCTGGCACGCCGCCGCCGAGCTCGGCGGCGAAGTCGAAGCACCCCCGCAATACTGGCGCTCGCAACCCTCGACGCAAAAGGCGCTGTTCGGCAAGACCACGTTCGGGGCGAGGTAGCGGCAGCGCGCATCTGGGGCGATAGCCGCGCGATGACGCAATCCTCCGCCGCTAACTCATCCGGACTACTCCATCCGGCCGATGATCGCAGGTTGCACTGCTCACCCCTCCGTGACACCCCTTACCTTTCGCCCTCACCAAAATTGGCCTAACCTTGCCGCACTCAGGCGCAAGCGGGGCCCGCCATGCGTTTTCGTGTCCGGAAGACTGCCCACGTCTTTGAGCGCGTGGGCCTCGCGATGGCGGGGGCGGCGTGCGGGCTGTTCGTCGGCGCCTATGTCGGCTCGGCGATATCGCATCTCACCACGCAGGGCTTTCTGATGGTGATGATGCTGCTCGGCGTCATCGGCTTCTATCTCGGCATCGACACGCCGCAGCTTCCCTTCGACGAAGAGCACAGCCGGATCGACGCCGCGGAGTTCCTGAGCTCCGCCGGCACGCTCTTTGCCACCTTCGCCGCGTTCGCCTCCGTCGCCGTGATCGTGCTGCGGCTCGACCCGCATCTCGCCTGGTCCTGGCTCGTCCTCGTCGCCTGGATCGCCGGCGTCGCCATGCAGATCGTCGCGGGCGCAAAGGCGCGGATGCGGAAGTAGGGGTGGGGAGTTAGGTGCGGGCGGAGCGCTGGAGAGCTGCCACCCTAGAACACCACGCCCACCCGCGTGCCGCGCTTCCAGGCGATGCGGCAGCGCTTCTTGGTGTTGACGTGCAGCAGCTCGAAGCGGTCGGGGATCTGGACCTGCCCGCCGAGATCGACGCAGGCGCCGCCCGGCGAATAGTCGATCAGCGTGCAGTTGATGACCGGTGCGCGCGGGTCGGTGATGATCTTGGCCTGGCGGGACACCAGCCCGCTCGGCTTCACACGGGTAAATTTGCGCGGATACTGTGGCACGTCTCCTCCAAGTCCGCTTCGAGCATCATGCTCGGACAAAAGGTCGCGGTGGTCTTGGCCGATGATGGCGGGGAGATGATGCGATAGGGCTAAGGTCCGCAGGAGAATTTTAAGGAAAAGTAGCGGCGAATTGGGGGGAGGGCAGTAGTTGGCTGCCGAAGTGGCGCTCCGTTCGTGCCTCTTGCTCCGCCGTCGTCCCGGCGAAGGCCGGGACCCCCGCGCGAGCGCTTGCGCTCGTCGCGATCAACCCACGCTCGCGTCCATCACCCGTCATTGCGAGCGCAGCGAAGCAATCCAGACTGTCACCGCGGAAAGACCCTGGATTGCTTCGCTACGCTCGCAATGACGAGGTGGCTGCATCCCGCCCCCTTCACACTTTCTCCACCTCCCCCGCCATCTCCGCATGCGGCGGCGTCGGCATCGGCACCGTGACAAACTCCTTCGGCAGGTTCACCGGCCGATATTTCGCCTCCGCTTCCATCCGCTTCACCACGCTCTCATGCACATGCGCGCCTTCGGGGATGACGCGCGGTTCGCAATCGGGGATGTAGAAGCCAGCGACGACCTTCCGCTCCGGCCATTCCTTGTACTTCGCGCTCTTCGGCACATACTCCAGCACGCGCCAGGCCGCCGTCATCGAATTGTGCAATTCGCCCGTCTTCCCCGAATAGCTCGGCCTTACATAGGTGAACGGGCTGTTCTTGCGCTGGATGCCCCAGGCGAGCTGGTTCACGGTGCGCGGGTTGAAGTTCAGTCCCGCGCGTGCCGCCTCGTCGATCATCCACAGCAGCGGATATTTCGACTCCCCGCTCTCGGCTTCCGGATAGCCGCCGCCGACGTCGCAATGCACGCCGGCGAACCACACCTGCAGGATGTCCTGCGGCACCTTCTTGTCGTCGGGCACGAAGCGGTTGCTCCAGTATTCCTGCGGCTCCTTCCACTCCTTCAGGCGGAACATGCAGCGCCGCTCGTCGATCGCGATCGCCTGCCGGAAGATCTGCACGCTCGGGTTCAGCAGCGTGAAGGCGAGCTCCTCGATGCTCGGCAGATAGAACCGGTCGGCGCGCGGCACGATCACGCTCGCCACCGTGTCCCACACGCCGATGAAGTGGATCGTCGGCCAGCGCGAGGAGGTGATGCGCGCGAACTGGGCGGCGAGATCGAACTTGTCCTTCGGCAGCGGGCCGTCCTCGTCGCTGCCGGCATCCGTGAGGTCGCTGACATCATTGCCGCGCCCGCTGCCCGAATATTGCTTGTAGGAGACGAGGCCGGAACCTGCGAGGTTGACCTGCTCCGGCGAGATCAGCCCGACCTTGTGGATCAGCCCCGCCAGCACCCGCACCGTATAGGCTCCGCGGGAGAAGCCGAACAGATGGATCTTGTCGCCCGGGCTGTAGTTCTCGACCAGGAAGCAATAGGCCGACAGCACGTTGTCATCGAGCCCGTAGCCGGTGGCGAGCCCCAGCACCAGATTGATGTTGGCCTTCCAGCGGTGCCACGTGCTCGGCTTCGTCACCGTGCCGACCCCGGGATCATAGAACACCAGCTGCCGCGGATGCGTCTTGTCGGTCTTGCGCAGGCAGCGATAGAGCTTCAGGACGTTGGAGATGTTCTCGCTGATCTCGTTGCCGGTGCCGTCACAGCAGACGACGAGATTTTTCGGCTCAAGCTTGGGTTCCGCCTTGCGCTCGTGATCCACGGTAAGCCCCTCCAGGTGATGCTACCGGGGCGAGTATAGCTGAAGCGCGGCCCCATTGCTTAATCATCTGTTGACATTAACCACTTGTTAACCATGCGGTCGCCTAATGTTGACGAGTGGGGGATCACCATGTCGGCCCATGTGACGCGAGCGAAGTTGATGCCTGTTTTGGCCGATCCGGCCATTCGTTCGGCTGCGAGGCTCGCGATTCGCGCCACGGCCGTCTTACAGAGCAAAACGGCTGTCCTACGGAGCAAAGCAATGTTCGGAAAGGACGATCTAGTGGACAATCTCAGCCGCGACCTCGATCGCGTGCGCGTAAGGCGCGATGCGCTTGCATCGGAAGCCACGACCCTGACGGCCCAGATCGCCGAAATCGAAGCCCGCCTCTCGGAGGAGAAGAAAAGGCGGGAGCGTGATCGTGTCCTGGCCGAGATCGAAGCAATCAAGAGCCGAATCAAGCAAGCCGCCAGCGCCTTTGCGCCCGTCGTCGATGGTCTCTCCAAGGCGATCGAGTCGGCCGCGACAGTCGTGCCCGAGGCGCGCGATCTCAACAGTTTCCTGGTGTCGGTGGCGACCGAGATCGACAGCGTGCTCGATCCCCTGTTGCGCGGACTGGATCAGCGCGCGGATGCGGTGCGGATCGGCCAGGTCGCACTGGACCTCCCGAGTTCTGTCACTGAAGCGCCCGTCGAGCCGCCAAAAGACCACGCCGATCGCCTGCTTCGTTTCCCGGCATGGCTGTCTCGCGACAAGGAGACGGAAAAGCCGGAAACAGCGGAGAACCCGCGCAGCACCGCGGCGTGAACGGTCGGCGCGGCGCGCCTCAAACTCCCCCGTCGTCCCGGCCTTCGCCGGGACGACGGGGGAGTTTGTCGCTACTCGACCAGCGAGCCCAACAACCGGTCGTCATCCCGGGGCGTGACGAAGTCGCGAGCCCGGGATCCATCGGGCCGCAGTGACCGTTGAGAAATGGATTCTCAGATGCGCAATTGCGCATCGTAGCTCGCGCCAAGAGGCGCGCCCCGGAATGACGGAGCAAAACAACAACTCTTTAATGCCGGACATGGACCGCGAGGCAAGCAGCTCCGCTTCCTAACGCCCGCTCAGTTGGCGGTGCGGCGCAGGAAGGCGGGGATATCGAGAATGCCTTCGTCGGCCACATTGCGCGGAGAGGCGCGGCCGTAAGGATCGAGCGGCCGGGGAGCCGCCTGGCGCGCATAGTCCTGATTCGGCCTTGCCGGTTGCCCCGCGGGCGCCGCCGGGCGGAGCGGCGGGCTCTCCACTTGCGGCAGGGGTGCACCACGCTCGATGCGATCGGCGATGCGGCGGCTGTCGTTGCGCAGCCTGCCGGCGAGCTGCGTGAGCGCGGTTTCCACCGGGTGCGCCTCTTGCGCCGGGTCGAGATTGTCGATGCCCGTCGCCACCACCGAGACGCGGACGATGCCTTCAAGGCTCTCATCGAAGGACGCGCCGACGATGATGTTGGCGTCCGGATCGGCCTCGTCGCGAATGCGGGTGGCGGCTTCGTCGACCTCGAACAGCATGAGATCCCGGCCGCCGGTGATGGAGATGATGAGGCCGCTGGCGCGCTTGATCGAGGGGTTCTCGATCAATGGATTGGAAATCGCGGCCACCGCGGCGGCGAGCACGCGCTTCTCGCCGGAAGCCTCGCCCCGTCCCATCATCGCCTTGCCCTTCTCTTTCATGACGGAGAGGACGTCGGCAAAATCGAGATTGATCAGGCCTTCCTTGACGATGAGGTCGCTGATGCAGGCGACGCCCGAATAAAGCACCTGGTCGGCAAGGGCGAAGGCATCGGCGAACGTGGTCTTCTCGCTGGCCACCCGGAACAGGTTCTGGTTCGGGATGATCAGGAGGGTGTCGACCGACTTCAGCAGCTCCTCGATGCCGGCTTCGGCAAAGCGCATGCGGCGCTGGCCCTCGAAGTAGAACGGCTTGGTGACCACGCCGATGGTGAGAATGCCGAGCTCGCGCGCGGTCCTCGCGACGATCGGTGCAGCCCCGGTGCCGGTGCCGCCGCCCATGCCGGCCGTGACGAATACCATGTGTGCGCCGGCCAGATGCTCGCGGATCGTGTCGATCGCCTCCTCGGCTGCGGCGCGTCCCAGTTCGGGCTGCGAGCCGGCGCCAAGGCCCGCAGTGACCTGGGTGCCGAGCTGGATGAGGCGCTTGGCCTTCGACATGGCCAGCGCCTGCGCGTCGGTATTGGCGACGACGAACTCGACCCCCTGCAGCCCCGCCGTGATCATGTTGTTGACGGCATTGCCGCCGGCGCCGCCGACCCCGAACACGACAATGCGGGCCTTCATCTCGCGAATATCGGTATTGCCTGTCATCTGTCCCTCGAGGTCGCTCCGGCAAGCCGGGGATTTGAGAAAGTATCGAATGCTACCTACTGGCCGCGCGGTCTGCTTTGACGATGGAAGCGGCCAGACGTCCCAATCGAAGCGCGGCTTGTCCCGCGACCGAGCCGCCAGCCTGGCGACCAGTCCGCAGCTCCGCCACTTCATCTTCCAATCGTGCCGCCCACACATTGGCTGCCGTCGTCTCGGCAGCCGCCTGCACGAGCTCGACGGCAAGGCGATCGGCGCGCTCCCGCTCGCGCTCGAAATTGGCTCTGTACTGGGCTGCAATTGCTTCGAGCCGCGCGATCTCCGCCTTGCAAGCCTTGATCTCTAATGCCTCGATCTCTCGGGCCTCGATCTCTGCCATGGAGGCGGCGATGGGGGCGGCGGCGTGGCCTGCCCGGCGGCCAAGTCGCGGGCGCGGCGTATAGCGGAGTTCGGAGAAATCGACGCTCACCAGGGCCTTGCCGTCATCCGAACGCGAGCGCGGCAACCGGCGTCGCCTGGCCAGCGCACGCGCGGCCTCGCGCGAGATTTTGAGGCGGGCAGCTAGATCAGCATAACTCAACAACTCAACGGACATCGGCGCTTCTCCTGGAGCGAACCGGGAAGGCATTTCAGGCTGATGATGGCTGGGCAATGAGAGGAGGCTAGGCTGCGTTGGTTAATGGCCGGTTAACGCGCGAGCGAACGCGTTAAGTCTGTCTTGCGCAGGCAGAGATGGGGCTTGAGGGCGTTGGAGATGTTCTCGGAGGTTTCGTTGCCGGTGCCGTCATGGCAGGTGGCGAGGTTTTTCGGCCCGGGCTTGCGCTCCTGCTCCATGGCATGCCCCTCCCGGCGATACTACCGGGGCGGATATGGCGGGAAAACGGCCCACGAGCACTATGCGGCGATTGTCGATGCAGCACGCCCGCGGATTGTAGTCAGGTGAGCAAGTATCTAACGCCGACAGCGCTGAGAAAGGGCGTCCGCAAAGAAACGCATTTTTCTGATATCGTTTGAATATAGCATCAGGAGACCCGACTCGTCGTTCTCCAGCCCAACGTCTGCTTCCTTGGCGCACTCTAGCAGAAGGTCGAGTCTTCCTGCCTTTGCAAAGAATGCGACGACGGGATAATTCTCGTGATGGTGTCCTCCATAAGCGCCGCCATTGCAGCTGCTAATTGGTATACACCCAGCTGCCGACAAAGTCGCGACAGTCGCAGCTACGCCGATATCCAATCCAAGTATGCCCTCAGGGTCATCGTATAGTTCATCTGAGATCGCCTCGTATTCCGCGTCGAGATCGGTTGCAGCTTCCAGCCGAGCAACAAGTTCGGCTTCCAAGGCGCTTATTGTCTCAACATCGTCCCATGAGAGATTGCGTAAATCTTGATAATCCCGATTGCATCCAGGATTTGTTTCCGCTTCGACCTCAGCCGCTCGCGGCCAGCAGAGGCGCTGGCCATCGACGAACCGCACGATTTCCACGTCGAACAAATGATACTCGAACATATGAGTTCCATCGAGGGCGTTGATTGCGCTAAACTGACTGCTGCTTTCGATATTCGTCCGTATCGTAGCGTGCCGCCTCTAAGAGCGTGCACATCTCATCGATCATCTCCTGACGGATGTCGCTTTCGGACGCCAAATACTCGTCTACATCGAGCATACTGCTAACGCGTTTCAACGCTTTCGTTGCTAAATCACACTCGTCTATCGGTGTCGGCTCAATCGTTGCCAGATTCACCGGGTCCTTTGCCACCTCGAAGGTGGGGTTAAAACGAATTGCTATGGATACCATGTCTTCAACTGAAGCGCCGCCATGGACCCTATAGCCGAGGGCGCTCTTCACCTCCATGATTGATGGAGGGCTGTGCGCGGCCGCAAGACGAAGTAGCCATTTACAAAGTCCGACTAAGAACACCGATTGTATCCCAGCCTCCGACTTCTTCGCGTTATCGAGCGACGAAGAATCTGAGATACTGAACTTTTCAGATGAGGCAGCCTGAAACGGCGCGCATTCCGCAAGATTGAGACGATAGAGCCCGGCGAGCCGATTCAAGGTTTCAGTGTGTACATGGGCTTTGCCGACTCGAGTCGTCAGGAGCAATAACCACGGCGATTTGCGGCGCGCTTGAACTGACAATAGTCTCACAACCATGTTGTAATATGTCTCGTCAAAGCTCCCAGGCGATTGCGCGCCGAAACCATCGCACAAATCCAAATTGATGACGTCGTAAGGTCCAATTTCAGACGTCTTGTGCCAGGCGATCGAGTCCGTGTTGACGAGTTCGCGCATATCATCGGCAAGAATTTCCGATTGAGGATCGAATGAGGCCGATTTGCTCACTTCATCCAGTGATATATTCAACTCTGTCTGGTCTTCGGCCGCAGCAGCCGCGCTGTTGTTGAAGCCAAGAAAGCGGAGCTTGATTTCTCTTGGCTCGCATACGCTTGAGCCAAAGCATCTTAAATCGAGCAAATCATCGCCGGGAAGACCAAAGTAGGTGAGAGTGCGACCTTGCGTCGGAAGATCATCGAGCAGCTGTCCGATAAAGTAGCACCATTGCTCCTTCCTGACGAATTGCTTCCGTGGCTTATGCCAAGGTTGAAAACCTTTCGTCTTTGGAAATGAAAATCTGTACTCGCCCACGCTGGAAATGTTATCGGCAAAGCTTCCAGTATCGTTTCCCGCCCCTTGATCGTTCATCCCTCTCGCTCTTCCAGTATCTGATGGATAGCTCTGAGAAGAGCTTCCTGCTTCTTTTTCGTGAGTTGATCGATGAGGCCAAACGATGCAAGAACCTGCGCAATCGCCTTCAATTTTTCATCGATAATACTCGCCCTTGCTCTCTCCTTGGGAGTCTTGGGTCTTGTGCTCCGGCTTGCCACGGCTGAGCGTTGATAGACGTAGGTATCCGGATTGGTGCGTTTCGGGATGTCACCCTCAACAAGCTCCACCGATGGCGGTGCCGAAGCTGGATCGTCTGATTGCTCGGTCCAGACTTCAGACGCAACTTTCTGAATTGAGACTACGCGGGCGTCCTTCGTGCCTTCGCGCTCGTGCCGCCGTACTTGGCTCGCAGCCTTCTTTTGTACAGTCGCTAGTTGCCGCAGAGCTTCATGAAGCCATCTCGTGATATAGACGGCGTGAGGGTGTGCGTTATTGAAGGACTCGCGATCAATGTTAAGTGCACTATCAAGGCCCTCATTGACGAAGATTTCGCAGGTGATTTGTCTTAGTCGGGTTTGTTCCGAAATCTGGTATCGCATAAACGTGGGATCGAATAGAGTGCCACTCGCCCCATGAATGCGTATGAGTGACCCTTGGTGTTCGGTGGGTGAAATCTTCGGGTACCAAAAGAGGTAAGCTTCGAACTGAAGTCGACCCCCGCTTAGCTCAGGTGGCAGCTTCGGAAAGGTTTCATCACACTTCCCTACGAATACCAGAGGATGCTTTAGCGCGTGAGTTGGAGGAACGGGCAAATCTCTAAATTTGATCGGACGGGAGAGCTTAAGATCATCAATAAAGACCTCAAAGACTCCCGCAGATTTCCCTCGGATCGTCTAAGCCGATCGTGTCTCGGATCGATCCTCGTCCCTCGACGGGGTGTGCAGCGCCTTTGGGCTTGTTTGAAAGTAGGAATGTCTCGGTCCAGCCGGAGGTGGGTTGGTCGAACAAGTGTCCTTGAACGTATGGCAAGGGTACAGAGAGCCCAAGGAGCCAGACCATTCGCAGATAGTAGTCAAAGATTCGCTCGAGCTTTGGGTTTGGATTGGCTGCTTGAGTTTGGTCCCATACAGAATCAACAAGCTTTTCGAAAGCTTTGGAAGGGCTGTCAGTCTTCTCCCAAGGCAGCGATATATATTGATCGCCGGTAGGTTTGAGAAGTTTCCCGGTCCGGTCGACTCTGCCAACATGATACTTCGGTGGTTCAATGGACTGCTTTTCATCGTCAGCCGCAGTCTCTTCGTTATGTTCGATTGCTCCCCAAATCTCACGGCTTCGAAGAGTGTCCCGCGCTTGAGGGCGTATCGAATTGAGGACGATCGTGGTGCCCTGCTTCTCTACATCCGTAGCTTTTTCGCGCCAAATGACGACCTTCCCCGACTCGAATTTTTTCTCTCCGTGCGAGGGAGCTACTTCCGAATCTGCAAATTGTCTAAGCGACACCGTCGCCACAGTGCGGTGATTGTCGCCTTTGGTCTTGGTTATGATCTGGAACGAATGAGTCAGTTGGGATACGGAGAATAGGCCAATACCAATCTTCCCAATGAGTCTGCGGCCGGCCGGGCTTCGTGTGGGGTCAGTTGGCGATGTAATTCCTAGCTCTTCACCTTCGGCGTTTCGTTTGGCGCTGCCGCCGATATTAAAGAGGAGATGAGCAAGAACTGCGGGCGTCATACCCGAGCCATTGTCTTCAATTGTAATGCGCTCAAATCGCGGAACGTCGGTTTTGATAGTCACGCGGGTTGCGTCCGCGTCGTAGGCGTTCGAAATTAGTTCTCTAAGTGCGGATGCAGGTTGCCGATAGATACCGTCGGTTACGCGCGCAATGACCTGCTCGTTAGTTTGAAGCGTGGTCTGGACAACGAGTTCTCGATCCTCGCTTTGAAGGATATTTCTCGCGAGCTCCCGTTCGTCAGTGTTTTTCTGCTCGATGACTTTGATAGCCAATTTACTCTCTCAATGAACGTCTGATCGCTGCCGCGACACTCTTGGCTAGTGGAGGAGGGACTGCGTTCGAGACTTGCTCCACTTGTTCGGAGAGATTTCCCTTCAACACAAAGTTCTTGGGAAAGCCTTGTAGGAGCATCGCTTCAAATATGCTTAAGCGGCGCGTGCCGCTCGGATGGACATAAATTTCCCGGTGACCAAACGCGATTGTGGGACTCGGCTTCTGCCAGCTGAGCTGTTTGAAGCAGCGCCCGCCATGGGTTACTGCTTTCATTTTGAACCTGGGCGACACCGGATTCATCGTCCAGTGATTGGGATGATGCGGAATGTCTTCCGCCGCCAAATTTCGTGAAAAGAACTTTGGTTGGGGAAGAGCGCCTATTGCCTCTCGAACCGTCGCAAGCCCCTTTCTGCGCCTCGGACGAACAGGCTTCATAGCGACCTCGGTTCTAATGGCCGATAGCACTATTCTGCGTCGTGTTTGTGGAACCCCAAAGTCGAGAGCGCAGAGTTCCTTCGCCGTTATGTCAAACCCCAGCGCGCGTAATCCTGACAACAGACTTTGATAGGCGGCGGAGTGCTTTTTGTCGCGCATTCCGAGAACATTTTCGAACACCACAAACTCAACTTCAAAATGCTTTTGAAGCTCCTGTACGATTTCGATGTACAGCTTCGGTAGTTGATTTCGGGGATCTGATGCAGTTGCAGTCGTGTTAGCCCTGGAAAATCCCTGACACGGGGGGCCACCGATGATGCCGATCCGAGAACCGACCCCCGCTGCCTGTTTGACAATCGAAGCAACACCTTTGGGACCAAGCGCGATCAAATCCCCGGCCGTAGCGGTCGCGCCCGGAAAATTCCGTTTATGCGTCTCAATCGCTGCTGGAGAGATATCGAAAGCTGCACTGAGTTCGAAGCCCGCCGACTTGAATCCGTGATCGAGACCACCGGCGCCGGAAAAGAGGCTCACGATCTTTGGAAGCTTGGACGTCTTGCGTTGGGAGTCAGTTCGTCGTTGCTGCGCCTTCGTCATCAGTCTTGATCTAACCGGTAGGGGTCGCTTGCAGGTACTAAGCGGCTCGCTTCTGCAACCGAGAGTATACAGGGAGGGGCGTTACGTCCAATTGTTGCTGTTCATGGTAAAAAACGTATTAAAATTCAGCGGCTTGATTGGAGGTCCGCGGCGCGAGCTATAGGGATGGATACGATATCAACGATTCGGCGGAGCGCGAATATGGCGGCGATCCGCTCAAAAAACACACGTCCAGAGATTGTCGTTCGCCGTTTTCTGTTCGGCGCCGGACTCCGGTTTCGACTGCATGCGAAAGCGCTTCCGGGAAAACCAGACATCATTTTTCCGTCGCGGCGGATCGCAGTCTTTGTTCATGGCTGTTTTTGGCATGGGTGTACGAAGTGCGTGGACGGGAAACGTAGGGTGAAATCCAATTCGAAATACTGGACCGAGAAGGTTAGCGGGAACCGATTGCGCGACACCAGGAATAAGAGGGCGCTGCGGGCCGAGGGATGGAAGTGTGTGACAATATGGGAATGCGAAGTCTCGAAGCCGAACCGGTTGCGCAGTCTCCTTGAGACTATTGTTTCCCATTCGAGCGCATAGCTCCAAAAACAAAAACGGCCGGATCTTTCGATCCGGCCGTCACGCAAAACTCAACTGGCTAAGCCTTACGCCACGCGACGCAACTTAGCCCCCGCCCAAACTTTCAAATGGCTTAGCTCGCCTTCTTCGCCGGCTCGCCGCCGACCTTCTTCTGGATCTGGCGCTTCAGCTCGAGCGCGCGCGGCGACAGGGCGTCGGCGTTGGCCTTGAGCAGGAAGGCATCGAGGCCGCCATTGTGGTCGACGCTCTTGACCGCGTTGGTGGAGACGCGCAGGCGCACGTTGCGCTCGAGGGCTTCGCTGATGAACGTCACGTTGACGAGGTTCGGCAGGAAGCGGCGCTTGGTCTTGATGTTGGAGTGGCTGACCTTGTGGCCGACGAGGGGGCCCTTGGCCGTCAGTTCGCAGCGGCGAGACATGGCAAAAATCCTTATCCTTTCCCCCAAGCGTTGCGGCGGCCATTCGGGGCGCCACGGGGGTCGTAAATTCTCTGTCCTTGCAGGGAGCGGGCGGACGTATAGGGGGGAAGGGGCGGGTAGTCAAGGCGACGGGGCCGAAAGGCCCTGTCGTCCCGGGGCGCGCGGGAGCGCGAACCCGGGATCTTGGGCCGCAGGGGAGGTGCGCTCCCTCTCCCGCTTGCGGGGGAGGGCGGGGTGGGGGTGCCTCCGCGGCGAAGGGCGGTCGATATCACGGTTGGTGTCTCCGCGTGGAGAGAGCCCTCACCCGCGCCTTCGGCGCGACCTCTCCCGCAAGCGGGAGAGGTGTTCGAGCCCGCGGCGGCCCGATCACGAAAACGGCAATGATTGAAATGCCTTACCACCACATAAAGGGCGTATTCGGCCGCGAAGAGGGAGGCTGAGTTCCCGGCCTTTCGTGCCCGGATCATTGTTTGCCGCGATTTTCCGCTTAAGTAACAGCCACTCGCATCCCGATTGGATCGTTTCGTGCCCTTTTCCCCCCTTATCCCGCAACGGTTGCGCCTCGCCGGCAGGCTCGCCTTGGCTGCCCTCGGTGGGCTGACCCTGGCGTGGGGGGCCGCGCCCGCCGCGGCGCAGGGCAAGCTCGAGGCGCAGTATGAGGCGACGCTGGCGGGCATTCCCGTCGGCCGGGGCGCCTGGAACATCGACATCCAGGACGATGTGTTTTCCGCTGCGGCAAGCGGCGGCACCACGGGCATCCTGAAGTCCTTCACGGGCGGGTCCGGCACCGGCGCCAGCCAGGGGCGGGTGCTCAATGGTGCGCTGGTCGCGACCGGCTACCAGGCCTCCACCATCACCTCGAAGAAGAAAGAGGAGATCCACATTGTCCTCGACAAGGGCAATGTGAAGGAGTTCGGCATCGTGCCGGAGCCGCCGGTCGATCCCGACCGCATCGTCGTCACCGACGCCCATCGCCGCGGCATCTGGGACCCGATGACGGCCTCGCTGCTGCGCGTGCCCGGCAATGGCGATCCGGTGTCGCCGGAGGCCTGCCACAACGGCGCGCCGGTGTTCGACGGCCGCATGCGCTACGACCTCAAGCTCGATTTCAAGCGCATGGAAATGGTGAAGGCGGAGAAGGGCTATCGCGGCCCGGTCGTGGTCTGCGCGCTGTATTTCGTGCCGGTCGCCGGCTACATCCCCGATCGTCCCGTGATCAAATACCTCGCCGCCCAGCGCAACATCGAGATCGCGTTCGCGCCGATCGCGGGCACGCGGGTCCTGGTTCCGTTCTGGCTGAAAGTGCCGACGCCCTTGGGGCCGGCGATGCTGGAAGCGACGAGCTTCATCACGGCACCGCAGCCGCCAAGGGTCGCGAAGACGCAGTAGGCGCCGCGCTGCCGTCGCTGCGTAGCCTGGATGGAGCGAAGCGCAATCCGGGATTTTCACCCGCTGCTCCCCGCATTCCGCTGCGCTCCATGCGGGCTACGATGTCCCGTCATTCCGGGGCGCGACGAAGTCGCGAGCCCGGAATCCATCAAGCCGCAGAGCTTGTCTCCCAATGGATTCCGGGCCCGCGCCTGACGGCGCGTCCCGGAATGACGAGAAGGAGCGTTTGGCACGCCGCCTCAACGCCTTACGCGCCGTCACCCCGTCCACCCGTTCTACTTTGCATGGGGTTGTTTTCGCGAAAATGCGTGAGGGCAGGCAGCGGGAATCCAATTGACTCCGCCCCGATTCTGATTCGACTCCGCGCCATCCCCAATTTTAAGGAATTCGCCCGCAAATGATCGCTTGTGCGGCGGAGCAAAACTCCATCTAGTGCGCAACCAAGAGGCGTCCCGCGACATGTTGCGTGAACGTAACAGGAAGCAAAGGGGAGTCAGCGATTCGGCCGCGATTCGTTCTAGAGTCGTTCCGAGGCTTAAGAAGAGCGGAAAAAGCGTCGCAAAGTGAGACAGTTGGCCGGGATTTTTAGGGAGCTCTCCTGCTCCCTCTCCCCGTCCTTACGGGGAGAGGGTTGGGGTGAGCGGCTGCTTCCACGGATTCGGTGATGGCTGGACTAGCGGAGACTCCCCCTCACCCGAATTCGAGCTGCGCTCGAATTCGACCTCTCCCCGCAAGCGGGGCGAGGTGACTTCCAAGCGCTTCGCGCCTCCAGCGACAACGGCTTCGCCGTTGCGCGGGGATGACGGGGACGGATCCAGCTCGAGCCGCCCCGCCGCCCCAAAACGGCACTGACAATCGCCCAAATCGCCACTACCTAATCCGCTAGTCATGGCCTTTCCTCCTTCCCCCTTCGCTTCCGAGCGCGCTCCCGGCGCTGGCGTCACTGCGGTGCTCGGGCCGACCAACACCGGCAAGACCCATCTCGCCATCGAGCGGATGCTCGCGCATTCCAGTGGCATGATCGGGCTGCCGCTGCGCCTGCTCGCGCGCGAGGTCTACAACAAGATCGTCGATCGGGTTGGTGCTGAAGCCGTCGCGCTGATCACGGGCGAGGAGAAGATCAAGCCGAAGAACCCGCGCTACTGGGTCTCGACCGTCGAGGCGATGCCACGCGACCTCGACGTCTCGTTCCTCGCCGTCGACGAGGTGCAGATCGCCGCCGATCTCGAACGCGGCCACGTCTTCACCGACCGCATCCTCAACCGCCGCGGCCGCGACGAGACGCTGCTGCTGGGCGCTGCGACGATGCGCCCCATCATCGAACGGCTGCTGCCAGGCGTGTCCATGATCACGCGGCCGCGCCTGTCCAGCCTCGAATTCGCTGGTGACCGCAAGATCACGCGCCAGCCGCGGCGCACCGCGATCGTCGCGTTCTCCGCCGATGAAGTCTACGCCATCGCCGAGCTGATCCGTCGCCAGCATGGCGGCGCGGCCGTTGTGCTCGGCTCGCTGTCGCCGCGCACGCGCAATGCGCAGGTCGCGATGTTCCAGAACGGCGACGTCGATTATCTCGTCGCCACCGATGCGATCGGCATGGGCCTCAATCTCGACGTCGACCACGTCGCCTTCGCCTCCGACCGCAAGTTCGACGGCTACCAGTTCCGCCGCCTCACGCCGGCCGAGTTCGCGCAGATCGCGGGCCGCGCCGGCCGCGCCACGCGCAACGGTACTTTCGGAACGACAGGCCGCTGCGCGCCGTTCGAGCCCGAACTCGTCAACGCGCTCCAGAACCACACCTTCGACGCCGTGAAGATGCTGCAATGGCGGAACTCGAAGCTGGATTTCGCCTCGCTCGGCGCGCTCCAGGTCTCGCTGAACCTGGCGCCCGGCCATGAGGCACTGACGCGCGCGCCGATCGCCGAGGACATGCGCGTGCTCGATCACGCCGCCCGCGACGTCGAGGTGCGCGACAAGGCGCACGGCAAGGCGGCGGTGGAACGGCTGTGGGAGGCCTGCCAGATACCGGACTACCGGAAACTGTCGCCAGCGGCCCATGCCGAGCTGGTGACCACGCTCTACGGCTTCCTGATGGACAAGGGCTGCATCCCCGATAACTGGTTCGCAGCCCAGGTCGACCAGGCCGACCGGATCGACGGCGACATCGACACGCTGTCGGGCCGGATCGCGCAGATCCGCACCTGGACCTTCGCCGCCAACCGCCCGGACTGGCTCAAAGACCCCGAACACTGGCAGGGGATCACGCGGGAGGTCGAAAATAAATTGTCAGATGCGCTCCATGAACGGCTGACGGAGCGTTTCGTTGATCGTCGGACCAGTGTATTGATGCGCCGCCTGCGGGAGAACACGAGCTTGAATACTGAAATCGGCAAGACCGGCGAAGTCATCGTCGAAGGCCATGTCATCGGCCGCCTCGATGGCTTCACCTTTGCACCGGATGCGGCGGAAGCCGGCTCCGATGCGAAAGCCTTGCAGGCCGCAGCGCAGGCCGTGCTCGCCGGCGAGATCAACACGCGCGCGGAAAAGCTCTCCGGAGCACCCGATGAGCAGTTCGTGCTGACCTCCGAGGGCATCATCCGCTGGACCGGCGATGCGGTGGCGCGCCTCGTCGCCGCAGAGGAGGCGCTGCATCCGCGCATCCGCATCATCTCCGACGAGCGCCTGACCGGCAGCCCACGCGAGAAGGTGCAGGCCCGGCTCGATCTCTGGCTCAAGACGCATATCGAAAAGCTGCTCGGGCCGATGTTCGAGCTCAGCAAGGCCGAGGACGTCACCGGCATTGCCCGCGGCATCGCCTATCAGCTCGTCGAGGCGCTCGGCGTGCTCGAGCGTCCGAAGATCGCCAATGAGCTGAAGGATCTCGACCAGCCCTCGCGCGCCACGTTGCGGAAGTACGGCGTCCGCTTCGGCGCCTATCACATCTATTTCCCCGGCCTCTTGAAGCCCGCCGCGCGTGCGCTCGCCGCGCTGCTCTGGGCGCTGAAGCAGGACAATGTCGACCTGTCGGCGCTGTCGGGCGCGCAGCATCTGGCGAGCTCGGGCCGCACCTCGTTCCCGGTCGACAAGGCGCTGCCGCGCGATGCCTATCGCGTGCTCGGCTACAAACAGGCCGGCGAGCGCGCCGTGCGCGTCGATATCCTGGAGCGGCTCGCCGATTTGATCCGTCCGGCGCTGGCCTGGCGCGAAAGCTCGCCCGGCGAAAAGCCCGCCGGTGCGTTCGACGGCCGCGGCTTTGTGGTGACGCAGGCGATGACCTCGCTCACCGGCTCCGCCGGCGAAGATTTCGCCTCGGTGCTGCGCGCGCTCGGCTATCGCATGGACAAGCGCGCGCCGCTGCCGCCGAAGCCGGTGGCGACGGAGGCGCCCGCTGCGGAGACACCGGCTGGCGAGGGCGCCGCTGAAGTGGTTGCCGAGGTCGCTGCGAGCGAGACGCCTGTCGAGGAGACCGCTGCCTCCACTGATGCGGCAATCGAGCCGGTTGTCGAGGCCGTCACGGTCGAAGACGCGCCCGGCATGGAACAGCACGACGAGCCCGCGCATGAGGCCGTGCCTGCGCTCGAGGCCTCGCCTGATGCGCCCGTCACGCCGGAAGATGCCCCTGGCATCGCGCCGCCGGCCGAGGAAGCCGCGACGCCTGCCGAGCCCACCGGCCTCGAGGCTGCCGCCGCTGAAACTGCTGCGACGGAAGCCGCAGCATCGGCCGATGCCGCCGCGCCCGTGGAGGCCGCGGCCACGCCCGCCGAGCCTGAGCTCGTCGAGGTCTGGCGTCCCGGCGGCCGTCACGAGGACCGCAAGCCGCGCCACGAGCGCCATCGTCACCAACGTCACCACCAGCCGCGCCCGCAGGCGGGCGCCGAAGCTGGCGCTGCGCCTGCCGAAGGCGAGGCCGCGCAGGCCGCCGATGGCGAGAAGCGTGGCGAGCGCCATCGTCATGGCGGGCATCGGAAAGATTTCCGCAAGGGCCGCGAAGAGGGCGGCCAGGGCGGTGATCGCCGCGAGCCGCGTGGTGACGACAAGAACCGCCGCTTCGAGGGCAAGGATCGCGATCGTAGCAAGGGCAAGTTCGGCGAGCGCGAGGGTGGCCGCGAGCATCGTGGCCGCGACCGCGACAAGGGCCGCGATCGCCGCGACCGCGAGTCCGGTCCGTCGCTCCGTCCCTACGCCTCGAGTGCGAACCCGCGCGAGCGCGATCGTCCGATCGATCCGAACTCGCCCTTCGCAAAGCTCGCCGCGCTGAAAGAGCAGCTCGCGGGGCGCAAGGAGTAATCCCACGACGACCGAGCGCCAGCGTCTCGACAAATGGCTGTGGCATGCGCGGGTGGTGAAGGCGCGGACCTCGGCGGCCGAGCTCGTCGAGTCCGGCCATGTGCGCGTCAACGGCGTGCGCGAGACCTCGCCGGGGCACGCGATCAAGATCGGCGACGTCCTCACCATCGCGCTCGATCGCGCCGTGCGCGTCTTGAAGGTCACCGCTTTTAACGAGCGTCGTGGCGATGCGGCCTCCGCACGCGTGCTCTACGAGGAAGTCGGTGACGTAAAGCGCAATTAATTGCGCCTTGAATTCATTTCTTGGCTGATCAAACGCGGAAAGCCGTCATGATCGCCGCTGTCGATCTTGCAGCGCCGGGCCATCCGCGCTACGCAAGCCCCGACTTTTAAAAGAGCTTTTCGGAGCGTTCGATGACTTACGTCGTCACTGAGAACTGCATCAAGTGCAAGTACACCGACTGCGTCGAGGTCTGCCCGGTCGACTGCTTCTACGAGGGTGACAACATGCTGGTCATCCATCCTGACGAATGCATCGACTGCGGCGTGTGCGAGCCGGAATGCCCCGCCGACGCCATCAAGCCGGACACGGAACCGGGCCTGGAGAAGTGGCTCGAGGTCAACGCCGAATACGCCAAGACCTGGCCGAACATCACCCAGAAGAAAGAATCACCCGCCGACGCCAAGGAATTCGACGGCATGCAGGGCAAGTTCGAGAAATATTTTTCTCCGAATCCCGGCTCTGGTGACTAATTCGCGCCCAAACTTAACCCTAATACCTTCGTCGGCGCCGAAAACCAGCCCGAAAAGCCCCTAAATCATTGATTTTTGCGGGAAATGTGCTATATTGGGCACATTAAGCCGAACCCCGTCAGCCCGTTTGGCCCATCTGGGTTCCCGTGAAACCAAATGTCGAACAGGGGCGTGGCAGTTTCCGCGCGCAGGCTGTGTCACAGAAAACGCGTAAAAAGAGTACTTCAGCGAGGGCTTCCCATAAGGAGGCCAAAAAAGTCGCCGCGGCGAGCCGTAGCGCATCCAAGGGCCGTGCCGCCACGAAGGCGTCGGCTGCAAAGTCCTCCAAGAACAAAAGAAGTGCGATGCCGAACAAGCCTGTGAAAACTGCCGCGAAAGCGACCGTTTCGAAGCCTGCCGCTGCCAAGACTGCTGCCGCCAAGCCCGCGCCGAAGGCGCCTGTTGCTGCCGCCCCTGCCAAGGCCCCCGTCGCTGCCAAGCCGGCCGTGAAGCCCGTTGCTGCGCCGAAGGTCGAGGAGAAGAAGGTCGTGACCCAGCGCCAGGGGTTCAAGGCCAACGAATTCGTCGTCTATCCCGCTCACGGCGTCGGCCAGATCCTGGCCATCGAGGAGCAGGAGATCGCCGGTGCCAAGCTCGAGCTGTTCGTCATCAACTTCATCAAGGACAAGATGACGCTGCGCGTTCCGACCGCGAAGGTCGCCAACGTCGGCATGCGCAAGCTGTCCGAGCCCGCGCTGGTGAAGAAGGCGCTGGAAACCCTGAAGGGCCGCGCCCGCGTCAAGCGCACCATGTGGTCGCGCCGCGCCCAGGAGTACGAAGCAAAGATCAATTCGGGCGACATCGTCGCGATCGCGGAAGTCGTGCGCGACCTCTATCGTTCCGAGTCGCAGCCCGAGCAGTCCTACTCTGAACGCCAGCTTTATGAAGCGGCGCTCGATCGCCTGTCCCGCGAGATCGCGGTGGTGCAGCACTCGACCGAGACCGAAGCGATCAAGGAGATCGAGGCCCAGCTCGCCAAGAGCCCGCGCCGCACCAACGCCAAGGCGGAAGCCACTGAGGGCGAGGGCGATGCGGACAGCGAGAGCGATGCCGACGATACCGACGGCGACGACAGCACGGTCGCCGACGAGGCAGCGTAAGCGCCACGCGTCGATCGCAACAGATCAAAAGCCCGGCCGTTCGGCCGGGCTTTTTGTTTGGCCGGCTCGTAGGGTGGGTTAGCGCAGCGTAACCCACCGCTTCTCTTCACGCGTGGACAGCAAAGAGGTGGGTTACGCTGCACTAACCCACCCTACGTTCGCGCTACGCGTGTCGCTTGTCCGGGGCAACGACGGAGCTACTTCACCGGCCGCTTCTCGAGCTTCCGCGCGAGCGTCCGCCGGTGCATCCCCAGCCGTCGCGCCGCTTCCGAGATATTGAAATCCGTCTCGATCAGTGTCTGGTGGATGCGCTCCCACTCCAGGGTCTTGATCGAGGTCGGGCGCGCATCCAGCGCGACCTCGGCGTTGCCGCCGGCCTTGTGGAAGGCGGCCTCGATGTCGTCGGTGTTCGAGGGCTTTGCCAGATAGTGGCAGGCCCCCAGCTTGATGGCTTCGACCGCTGTCGCGATGCTGGCAAAGCCGGTGAGGACCACGATCAGCATCTCCGGATCGTGGGTGTGCAACAGCTCGACGCAGGCAAGGCCGGAGGCGCCGCCGAGCTTGAGGTCGACCACGGCGTAGCCGAAGGAGCGCTCCTCCAGGACTTTGCGGACCTCCTCGATCGATGCGGCCAGCACGACCTCGTAGCCACGCCGCTCGAAGGAGCGCTTCAGCGTGCGGGCGAAGCCGGAATCGTCCTCGACGACGATGAGCGAGCGGTCAGGCGTCAAAGCCGCCTCCGATAGCGAGCGTTGCCAGCGGCAAAGTAATGCGGACGGTGGCGCCGCGCTTCCTGTGGTTCTCGGCGGTCACGCTGCCTCCCAGTTTCCGCACGACGTTCACCACCAGGAACAGGCCGAGCCCGCCGCCGGCGCGGCCCTTGCTCGACTGGTAGGGTTTGCCGACCTGCGCCAGCATCTCGGGCGCAAAGCCGGGGCCGCGGTCGCTGATCGACAGCACCAGCTTGTCGCCCTCGCGTTCGGCGAGCAGCTCGACCCAGTCGCGCGAGACCTCATAGGCGTTGTCGAGCACGTTGAAGATCACCTGCTTCAGCGCGATGTCCGAGACGATCGCGACGTCCTCGCCGAAGGTGTTGACGAAATAGAGCGTCCGCGCCGAGCGCGCATTGCGCCACTCCTCGACCATGTCGGTGAGGAACGCCGTCACCGTCGTCGGTGACGATCCCTCGCCGCGCGCTTCGCCTGCGGAGACCAGGATGCCGGTCACGATGGTCTTGCAGCGTTGCAGCGAGGTTTCCATCTCGGCCAGATCCTCGGCGAGCTCGCGGTCGGCCGCGAGGTCCGGCATGCGGCGCCAGTCGCTGAGGATGACGGAGAGCGAGGCGAGCGGCGTGCCGAGTTCGTGAGCGGCGCCGGATGCGAGCAGGCCCATGCGGACGATGTGATCCTGCTCGGCCGCGTGCTGGCGCAGCGCGGCCAGATGCGCATCGCGCTCGCGCAGGTTCCTGTTGATGCGGGTCACGAACACGACGAGCAGCACGGCATTGAGGATGAAGCCCAGCAGCATGCCTGCAACTGTGAGCGTATATGTCTCGCTGAGCGGATTGGGCGGCAGATCGAGCGGACGGTAGGCCACCGTCAGCCAGACGAAGCTCGCGCAGGTCAGCGCCACCAGCGACCAGGTCGAGCGGCCATCGAGCAGCACCGCACCCAGCGTGACCTGAAGCAGGAACAGCGACGTGAAGGGATTGGTGGCGCCACCGCTGAGGTAAAGCTGCGCGGTCAGCGCCGCGACGTCCAGCATCAAGGCGACCAGCAGCTCGTTGTTGGTGATCGCGGCGCGATGGTGCACCCAGACCAAGCTGGAGACGTTGAGCAGGACCAGGGCACCGATCACCGCGCCCATCCGCTCCAGCGGCAAGGGAATGCCGAGCCCGTAATGCACGGCGCCGATGGTCACGATCTGGCCGACCACCGCGGTCCAGCGCAGCTGGATCAGCAGCGCCATGTTCTTGCGGTTGGTCTCGTCGTCGGTGGGCGAGGCGCCGGTCAGCCCGCTACGCGCGTCCGCCTGCGATTGCAGCGCGACGGCCAGCTCGGCATGGGGAAGCATCTTCCCGTCGTCAGGTGGGCTCGATCGTTCCAGCATCTGATCCCGTCCTGCGGGCGGTGGCATCCGAGCCGCCGGCCGGTTCGTGGACGAAGCGCCTGCGGCGGAACAGCCCGCCGCCGAATGTGACGAAAAGTTTACCGGCCAGCATGAAGGCCAGGGCAAACCACGTCAGCGCGTAAATCAGGTGGTTATTGGGAAAGCGGATCACGGTCAATCCGCCGATTGGACCGCTGCCTGTAGGCGGCGCAGCGTCCGCATCAATGAAGAATGGGGCGACATCGTGCAGGCCACGTGCCGCTGCGATTGCAGCGACGTCGCGCGAATACCAGCGGTCGTGAACGGGGTCGTTCGTCCTGAGGAATCCGCCTTTCGGCTCCGTCATGCGCAACAAGCCGGTGATATCGACCTGACCCTGCGGATTGCCATCCTGGCGCGTCGATGCGTCGCGCCGCTCGGAGGGCACGAAGCCGCGGTTGATCAGGACCAGCGTGCCGTCGTCGCGCCGAAGCGGCGTGAGCACCCAATAGCCGGCGCCTTCCTCGGTGACGGCCTGAACCAGCGTTTCCCGGTCATGCAGGAAGCGGCCTGTGACGGTGACGTGCCTGTACTCGTCATTTGCGGTGGAGACCGCGGGCCACGCTGCAGGCGAGAGGATCGGCTGGGCGGTGGCGTGGACGCGCTGCTCGACGCGGTCGATCAGCGCCAATTTCCAGGTGCGGCGTTCGATCTGCCAGACGCCGAGGGCGATCAGAGCAGCGAAGGCCGCGAGCGCGAGGACCGTGAGCCACAAGGGAGGGCGCGCGGTCTTGCCGCGCGTCCCGTTTGTCCCGTGGTTCGCGGTCCCGGTTTCGTTCACTTCATCCCGCTCATCTCGTGGATCGGCATCATGTTGGCGTTGAGGTGGTTCATGACCCACAGCGAGCCCGATAGCGCGATCACGACCATGACGATGGTGAAGATCAGCGCCATCATGCTCCAGCCGTTCTCGGATGTCGTGTTCATGTGCAGGAAGTAGATCATGTGCACGACGATCTGCACAACCGCGAAGGCCATGATGACGAGCGCGGTGATCTGCTTGCTGGGCAGCGCGCCGCTCATCACGAGCCAGAACGGAATCGCGGTGAGCACGACCGAGAGCACGAAGCCGAGCATATAGGTCGAAAGCGTGCCGTGCGATTGGTCGTCGTGGTGATGCTGGCCCGCAGCGGTGGCGTGGGTGTCGGTGTTCATCGCAGCACTCCCAGGAGATAGACGAAGGTGAAGACGCCGATCCAGACCACGTCGAGGAAGTGCCAGAACATCGACAGGCACATCAGGCGACGGCGATTGGCCTCGATCAGGCCGAACTTCCAGACCTGCACCATCAAGGTCACCAGCCAGATCAGGCCGCAGGTGACGTGCAGGCCGTGGGTGCCGACCAGGGTGAAGAAGGCGGACAGGAAGGCGCTGCGCTGAGGCGTCGCGCCCTCATGGATCATGTGGGCGAACTCGGTGAGCTCGATGCCGATGAAGGCGGCGCCGAACAGGCCGGTGATCGCGAGCCACATCTGCGTCTGGCCGATGCGGTTCTGCTGCATCGTCAGCATGGCGAAGCCATAGGTGATCGACGACAGCAGCAGCATCGAGGTGTTCACCGCGACCAGCGACAGGTCGAACAGATCCTTCGGCGCCGGGCCGGCGGCATAGCTGGCGCCGAGCACGCCGAAGGTGGCAAACAGGATCGCAAAGATGAGACAGTCGCTCATCAGATAGATCCAGAAGCCGAGCGAGGTGCTGTATCCTTCCGGATGCGGGTGCTCGTCGGCGAGGTAGAACAGCGGCTCGCCCGTTTGGGTGGGTTTGACAGCGATCGTCATTTACTTGGCTCCGGCGAGCAGTTTGGTGCGCGCGTCCTCGGTCCGGATGACGTCGTCAGCCGGAATGTCGAAGTCGCGGTGATAGTTGAAGGTGTGACCGATCCCGACGACGAGCATCGCGATGAAGCTCGCAGCGGCCAGCCACCAGATGTACCAGATCAGGCCGAATCCCATCGCGGTGGCGAAGCCGGCGAGGATGATGCCGGTGCCGGTGTTGCTCGGCATGTGGATCGGCTTGAACCCGGTGAGCGGGCGCTGGTAGCCGCGCTTCTTCATGTCCCACCACGCGTCATTGTCGTGAACGACGGGCGTGAACGCGAAGTTGTAGGCCGGCGGTGGCGAAGAAGTCGCCCATTCCAGCGTACGCGCGTCCCAGGGATCGCCGGTGACGTCCTTGAGCTGCTCGCGCCGGAGGAAGCTGACCGCGAACTGCACCAGCATGCAGATGATGCCGAGGAAGACGAGGCCCGCGCCGATCGCGGCGATGATGAACCAGATCTGCAAGCTCGGATCGTCGAACACGCGCAGGCGCCGGGTCACGCCCATCAGGCCGAGCACATAGAGCGGCATGAAGGCGAGGTAGAAGCCGGTGACCCAGAACCAGAACGACAGCTTACCCCAGAACGGATCCAGCTTGAAGCCGAACGCTTTCGGGAACCAGTAGCCGATGCCGGCGAACGCGCCGAACACCACGCCGCCGATGATCACGTTGTGGAAGTGCGCGATCAGGAACAGGCTGTTGTGCAGGACGAAGTCGGCCGGCGGCACCGCGAGCAGCACGCCGGTCATGCCGCCGACCACGAAGGTCAGCATGAAGGCGATGGTCCACATCATCGGCAGCTCGAAGCGGATTCTGCCGCGATACATCGTGAACAGCCAGTTGAACATCTTCGCGCCCGTCGGGATCGAGATGATCATCGTGGTGATGCCGAAGAAGGAGTTGACGCTGGCACCCGACCCCATCGTGAAGAAGTGGTGCAGCCAGACCAGGTACGACAGGATGGTGATGACCACCGTGGCGTAAACCATCGAGGTGTAGCCGAACAGGCGCTTGCGCGAGAAGGTCGAGGTGACCTCGGAGAAGATGCCGAAGGCGGGAAGAACCAGGATGTAGACCTCGGGATGGCCCCAGATCCAGATCAGGTTCACGTACATCATCGGGCTGCCGCCGAAATCGTTCGTGAAGAAGTTGGTGCCGACGTAGCGGTCGAGCGAGAGCAGCGCGAGCACGACGGTCAGAACGGGGAAGGAGGCGACGATCAGCACGTTGGTGCAGAGCGAGGTCCAGGTGAAGACCGGCATCCGCATCATGGTCATGCCGGGGCATCGCAGCTTGACGATGGTACAGATCAGGTTGATGCCGGATAACGTGGTTCCGACGCCGGCGACCTGCAGCGCCCATATGTAATAGTCGACGCCGACGTCTGGACTGTAGCCGATGTTCGACAGCGGCGGATAAGCGAGCCAGCCGGTGCGGGCGAATTCGCCGATGAAGAGCGAGGCCATCACCAGCACCGCGCCGCCGACCGTCATCCAGAAGCTGAAATTGTTCAGGAACGGGAACGACACGTCGCGGGCGCCGATCTGGAGCGGCACGACGTAGTTCATCAGGCCGGTGACCAGCGGCATCGCCACGAAGAAGATCATGATCACGCCGTGGGCGGTGAAGACCTGGTCGTAGTGATGCGCGTTGAGGTAGCCCTCCGAGCCGCCAAACGCGAGCATCTGCTGGCCGCGCATCATGAGCGCGTCGGCGAAGCCGCGCAGCAGCATCACGATGCCGAGGATCATGTACATGATGCCGATGCGCTTGTGGTCGACGGTGGTGAACCACTCGCGCCACAGATAACCCCAGAGGCGGAAATAGGTGAGCCCACCGAGCAGCGTGATTCCGCCGAGGGCCACCACCACGAAGGTGCCGACGACGATCGGCTCGTGCAGTGGCAGCGATTCGATGCCGAGCCGGCCGAAGATGAGCTTGAGAAGATCAGGAGACATGCGAGCTCTCTTTAGGAGTCTGACTTCGGACGTTGTCCGAGGAAGAAGGACGAAGACTTGAGCGGCGTGAAGCTCGGACGCTTCAGGCCGGCACCGAGCAGCGGGGTTGCGTCGCTGGGCGCCTTGATGTCGGCGGTGGTCTGGCCTTGCGGCGCATCGGGCGTGCAGGTACCGGCCACGAAGGTCGGCTCGCCGCCGAGCGCGGTGCCGCGGCGCGCATACTTGTCGTAGGCGAGCGGCAGGGTGTTGTTCAGGCCTTCATGGCCGAGGCCGCCCTTGGCGTCGATCGCCATCATCTCGCTCTGGCACATCTTGCCGGTCTCGACGCACATGTTGAGGATCAGGCGATAGAGATCGGCATCGACGGTGCCGTAGCGCCGCACCGGCTCGTTCTGGCTCGGCTTCTCGAGCTGAAGATATTCGGCGCGACCGAGCGAGCCGCCGGCCGATTTGGCGCTGGCGATCCAGGCGTCAAAGCCCTTGTCGTCGAGGCCGTGGAAGGCGAAGTGCATGCCGGAGAAGCCGGCGCCGCTGTAGTTCGCCGAAAAGCCCTTGTAAGTGCCGGCGTGGTTCACGACCGCGTGGAGCTTGGTCTCCATGCCCGGCATCGCATAGATCTGGCCGGCGAGCGCGGGGATGTAGAACGAGTTCATCACCGAGGAGGCGGTGATGCGGAAATTGATCGGGCGATCGACCGGAGCAGCCAGGTCGTTGACGGTGGCGACGCCGTAGTCCGGATAGATGAAGAGCCATTTCCAGTCGAGCGCGACGACGTCGACCTCGAGCGGCGCCTTGGCCTGGTCCACGGCGCGCTCCGCATTGATGCGGCCGAGCGTGCGATAGGGGTCGAGCAGATGCGTGCCCATCCAGGTCAGCGCACCGAGGCAAACGATGATCAAGAGCGGCGCCGACCAGATCACCAGCTCGAGCTTGGTCGAGTGGTCCCAATCCGGCTCGTAGCGCGCCGACTTGTTGGACTGGCGGTAGCGCCAGGCGAACAGCACCGTCAGCCCCATCACTGGCACGACGATCAGGAGCATCAGGACGGTGGAGATGATGACGAGGTCGCGCTGCTGGGCAGCGATATCGCCGGCTGGCGCCAGCACGATGTAGTTGCAGCCGCTTAGTGCAACCGCCAAAGGTAGTAACGCCAGGATCTTGAGACGAGACACGGGCCGAGCCTTCTGAGAATGAGTTTCCTTTGCGGGGCCAAGGGGTAGCTGCGGCGCAACAATCCGGACATTGGACAATTTGTCCAATGTTGCAGTGCGGGAGGTTGGTTCAGACAGGCGCAGATTGCCCGGCGTCCGCCGGGTGCTCGGCTTTGGTTTTCAGGACGTTAAGGGCGCACGATGGCGACGGCACAAACCCCCGCAATGGCAGACCTCCACACGGGCGAGCACGGCCACGACCAGGCCAGTCCCGGCGAGATCGCCATCGGCGTCATCATCGGCCGCACCTCGGAATTCTTCGACTTCTTCGTCTACGCCATCGCCTCGGTGATCGTGTTTCCGCGCCTGGTCTTCCCGTTCGCGAGCGAACTGACCGGCACCCTCTATTCCTTCGCGATCTTCGCGCTCGCCTTCATCGCGCGGCCGCTCGGCACCGTCATCTTCATGACGATCGACCGGCAATACGGCAAGACGGCCAAGCTGGTCACCGCGCTGTTCGTGCTCGGAACCGCCACCGTCGCGATCGCGTTCCTGCCCGGCTATCACGAGATCGGTGCCACCGCGATCTGGCTCCTGGCCATGGCGCGCGCCGCGCAGGGTCTCGCATGGGGCGGTGCATGGGACGGCCTCGCATCGCTGCTGGCCCTGAACGCGCCGCCGTCGAAGCGCGGCTGGTACGCGATGGTGCCGCAGCTCGGTGCGCCGCTCGGACTGATCGTGGCGAGCGCCTTGTTTGCCTATTTCGCCGGTAATCTGTCGGCCGACGATTTCTTCGACTGGGGCTGGCGCTATCCATTCTTCGTCGCCTTCGCCATCAACGTCGTGGCGCTGTTCGCCCGCCTGCGCATGGTGGCGACCGAGGAATATGCGGCGCTGTTCGAGACTCGCGATCTGCAGCCGGCGCGCATCTCCGACACCGTCGCCCGCGAAGGCCACAACATCATGCTCGGCGCGTTCGCGCCGCTGGCGAGCTTCGCGCTGTTCCACATGGTCACGGTGTTCCCGCTGTCCTGGGTGTTCCTGTTCACCCGCGAGAGCCCGGTGCGCTTCCTGATCATCGAGATGGTCGCCGCCGTGTTCGGGGTCGCCGCGATCGTCGCCTCGGGCGTCATCGCCGACCGGGTCGGCCGCAAGTCGCTGCTGATGGGCTCGGCGATCGCGATCGCGGTCTATAGCGGCTTTGCTCCGCAGCTGCTCGATGCCGGCGCGTTCGGCGAGACCATCTACATGGTGATCGGCTTCATCCTGCTCGGCCTGTCCTTCGGCCAATCCTCGGGCGCGATCGCCTCGAACTTCAAGCAGATGTACCGCTACACGGCCTCGGCGCTCACCTCCGACATGGCCTGGCTGTTCGGCGCCGGCTTCGCCCCGCTCGCCGCGCTCCTGCTCGCCACCAATCTCGGCGTCATCGCCTCCGGCGCCTATCTGCTCTCGGGCGCGCTGTGGACCCTCGTGGCACTCTGGCTCAGCGGCCAGCGCGAGGCAGGGGACATGGATGCGGGGCGGTAGGTTCAACTCAGGCGGCGCAGCTTATTCAGCCGTCGTCCCGGCGATGGAGTTTGTGGCTTCGTAGGGTGGGCAAAGGCGCACAGCGCCGTGCCCACCATCCTTCCACGATTGCGGGCAGACGTGGTGGGCACGCTTCGCCTTGCCCACCCTACGAGAAACTAGCGGGCGTCAATCCACCACGATCTTGACGCGGTCGCGTACCTTCACCTGCGCGGTGCGATCGAGGCCGTTGAGAACGCGGAAGCGTTCGGTCGGGTGATCGACGCCCGACATGCGGTGGGAGAGCGATTCCACGGTGTCGCCGGGCTGCACGGTGATCACCTTGAGGCGCAGGGGCCGGGCGGCCTGGATCTCATCGAGCGTCAGGCGGCGGAATGAATTGACGGTCTCGCGCGCATTACGCTCGCTCTCGGTTGATTTCTGCTTCGTGGCGAAGATGAAGCGGTAAACGTCGCTGCCGAAGCGCAGCGCATAGACCTTGAACTGCCACTGGTCGCCCTTGGCGGTGGCGGACGCGCCAGGAAAACCGTTGATGGTGAGATCCTCGATCGAGGCCTTCTCGACGCCTTCCATCCAGCCCGAATTGAGGTAATCGCCGAGCGACTGCTCGGCCGGCACGCGCACCACGTCGAAGCGCATCGCCTGCGAGCCGCCCTCGCGCACGCCGATCACCGCCTGTGCGGTGTTGTCGAGCGTAAAATTGTCCGGCGCCTGGAAGGTGAAGCCGAGTTTTGGATGCAGGAAGCGGCGGCCGCGAACGAAGCCTTCGCTGGGATCCTCGCCATAGACGAGGTTGTCGATCGCGGCGAGATAGCTCTCGCGGTCACGTTCGCCGCCTTCGGGGGCAGCATATTGCCGCGCGATCGTCTGCGCGTTCTGCACGCGCTCCGGGGTTGCCGGATGCGACGAGGTGAAATCCTGCGCGCGCGGATCGAGGGTGTTCTTGCCGGCCTTGAGCTCGGCATTACGCTCCATCGCGGAAAGGAAGCGCGCGGCACCATAGGGGTCGAAATGCGCGCGGGCGGAAATGCCCACCCCGATGCCGTCAGCCTCGAACTCCTGGTTGCGCGAGAAGCTTGCCATGGTGAGCTTGGTCTTGGCCAGCGCAAGCGCGGTGAGATCGGGATCGTTGCTCATGTCGGTGACGACGCGGGTGACGATCGCGGCCTGGCGGGCCTGGTCCTCGCGCATCGCGGCGTGCTTCGACAGCACATGCGCCATCTCGTGGCTGAGCACGGAGGACAATTCCGAGGTCGCTCGCGAGCGCCAGCAGGCCGCGCGTGACATAGAGCTGTCCGTTCGGCAGGGCGAAGGCGTTCACCGCGCCGGAATTGAGGATGGTGACCTTGTAGCCCTGGTCGGGACGGTCGGAGGCCGCGACCAGCCGCTCGACGGTCTTGGTGACCAGTGATTCGAGCCGCGGGTCGTCATAGGCGCCGCCATAGCTCGCCAGGATGCGCTCGTGCTCCTTTTCGGTGGCCGGCGTCTGCGCGACGGCCGGCTTCGGCTTGGGCATCGCGACCGTCGGCGGCGCCGCAGCGGTTTGGAACCGGCCCATGTCACCGCATCCGGCGAGCGTCGTGCCCAGCAAAAGGCATAGCGCGGCCGGCGCAGCTCGAAGGCCGCGGCGTTCGCTCTTTCCGTGCCGTTCTAGCACCCCGTTCACGTCGCTTAACCCGTGCCTGGCCCGCTTTAAGGCCTTACCCCTGCCGGCTCGCTTGCGCCCAGCAACTCAACCTGTCCCACGAGGCGCAATTCGATACGCGGCCCCGTATTCCCCTCGACCCAGCCTCGGACTCGAATCCGTCGATTCTCCAGAGACTTAAGGGCGATTCCGGCGCCCTCAAAGGCCGGTGCGATGCGCCTTGAAATAGTCGCGGTAAAGCCGCGTGTCCAGTTCCGTCCGAAGTTGAGGTAGGTCATTGCCCCAGCTTGCCGGACCGACAGGACTTTGCCTTCGACCACCATAAAGCGCCCAATCCCGGCCAAAATATCGTCCGGACTTTCCGCGTTTTTTATGGCCAACGGGTCAGCCCAGCTGCCCTTTCTTTGGCGCCGCGCCTCGGCTTCCGCCGCCATCAGGGCGGCCGCGCATTCCCTGTCCGCGATCTCGGCCGAGACGATCGCCTCGCCCTGGGCGAGCAGGAGCGCCTGCGCCGACGTTTCGCTGTCCCGGATGAAGATGAGCGCGGACTGGCGTCCATAACGATCGGGCGTGTCGTCGTTGGCGTGGAGCGTCACGTCGCGCCCGACGAGCAGCGATGTCAGCGCCTGCTTCGTCGTTGCGGTCGGCTCGATGCCGGTGAGACGCACCTCGCGGCCGTCATCGAGACGCAGGCTGCGTGCGTCCGTGATCGCAGCAACGCGGCCCTCGCCTTGAGACTCGAACTGGCAGGCCGCCGCGAACGCGGCGTCGCGCGATCCGATGAGGAGTGCCGCAGTGGCGATGAAAGTGAGCGGTCGCTTCACGTTGCCCGGAGAGGTTGCGTTGCGCGACACTTTTAACTCAAACGTGGCCGACGACGAAGGGAATTTGGCCGGGCGCCGCTGCCATAGGGTAGGCAAAGCGAAGCGTGCCCACCACTTTGCCGAGCGAAACAGATTGGTGGGCACGGCGCGCAAAGGGCGCGCCTTTGCCCACCCTACAACTGTCGTGCTCGGCCGCTTCCACATCCTCGGTCATTGCGAGCGCTGCGAAGCAATCCAGAGTCTTTCCTCGGTGACAGTCTGGATTGCTTCGCTGCGCTCGCAATGACGAATGTGGAAAGAGACTAGCCAATCGCGCCATTCCGTTTTGCGGAAAACGTGCGCTGCTCGCGTGGCGCTTCTGCTTGCTGCGCTCTCGCGCATGCGGCATGATTGCGGCAATAGCGATAACCAAGAGCAATAACCAAGCCGCCATTAGACTAAGGCGATCAAGGGAGGATTTTAATGAGGAAAATTTTGTCCGGCATTTTTGCCGCCGCGTTCGCGATCGGTGCGAGCGCCGTGCAGGCCCAGGACAAGCCACCCCTCAAGATCGGCGGCATCCTCGACATGTCGAGTCTCTACGCCGATATCACCGGGCCCGGCAGCGAGACCGCGGCCAAGATGGCGGTGGAGGATTTTGGCGGCGAGGTGCTGGGCCGCAAGATCCAGGTGCTCGCGGCCGACCACCTCAACAAGGCCGACCTTGCCGCCAACATCGCCCGCGACATGCTCGACAACCAGGGTGTCGAGATGATCTACGACGTTGCGGCCTCCGCAACCGCGCTCGCCGCCGGCGAGATCGCTAAAGCGCGCAACAAGATCATCATCTTCAACGGCCCCGGCTCGATCCGCCTCACCAACGAGGCCTGCGGTCCCTTGACCGTGCACTACGTGTTCGACACGTTCGCCCAGGCCAATGTGACTGGACTTGCCGCGGTGAAGTCGGGCCTCGACACGTGGTTCTTCCTGACCGCCGATTACGCCTTCGGGCAGGATCTGGAGAAGGACACCAGCGCCGTCGTGGTGAAGACCGGTGGCAAGGTGCTCGGCAATGTCCGTCATCCGCTCAATACGTCTGACTTCTCCTCCTTCCTGCTGCAGGCGCAGGCTTCCAAGGCCAAGGTGATTGGCCTTGCCAATGCCGGCGGCGACACCGTCAACGCCATCAAGCAGTCGGCGGAGTTCGGCCTCATGAAGGGCGGCCAGAAACTCTCGCCGCTGCTCGCCTTCGTCACCGACATCGACTCGATCGGGCTCGAGACCGCGCAGGGTCTGTTGCTTGCGGAGGCCTTCTACTGGGACCTCAACGACGACACCCGCGCATTCTCGAAGCGCTTCACCGAGCGCATGAAGCGCCCGCCGACCTCGGCGCAGGCCGGCGTCTATTCTTCGGTCACGCATTATCTCAAGGCCGTGAAGGCAGCCGGCACGACGGACTCTGCTGCTGTCATGAAGGTGATGAAGGAGACGCCGATCAACGACTTCTTCGCCCGCGATGGCAAGATCCGTGACGACGGCCGCATGATCCACGACATGTACCTGTTCGAGGTGAAGAAGCCGTCGGAATCGAAGGGCCGCTGGGACGACTACAAGCTGCTCGCCACCGTGCCCGGCAACGAGGCGTTCCAGTCGCTGGAGCAGTCACGCTGCCCGCTGGTGAAGAAGTGACGGCGTGAGCCGTCGTGGCGACAAGCAAGCGATGCGGCAGGTCGTCATCCCGGGGCGCGACGAAGTCGCGAGCCCGGGATCCATCGGGCCGCACTGACAGTTGAGAAATGGATTCCGGGCTCGCGCCAGGAGGCGCGCCCCGGAATGACGGAGCAAAACAACAACAACAAGGGAAACGTCTCATGAGCAACGACATGGTCCTGCAAAAGCTCGAAGACGGGCTGCTCACCATCACCATGAACCGCCCCGAGCGGAAGAATGCGCTCAACCCCGACATGGTGCGCGGTCTGGTCGAGGCCGCGCGGCGCGCGGCCGATGATCCCGAGGTGCGCGCGGTGCTGTTCAAGGGCGCCGGTGGCTCGTTCTGTGTCGGCGGCGACGTCAAATCGATGGCCGAGGGACGCGCGCCGCTGCCGTTCGAGACCAAGCTCGCCAACCTGCGCCGCGGCATGGAAGTTTCGCGCATCCTGCACCAGATGCCAAAGCCCGTGGTAGCGCAGCTCGATGGCGCAGCGGCCGGTGCCGGGCTTTCGATGGCGCTGTCCTGCGATCTGCGCGTTGCCTCTGAGTCCTGCAAGATCACGACCGCCTTCGCCAAGGTCGGTTTCTCCGGCGACTATGGCGGCACATATTTCCTCACCCAGCTGCTCGGCAGCGCGCGGGCGCGCGAGCTCTATCTGATGTCGCCGGTGCTGAGCGCGAAGGAGGCGCATGCGATCGGCATGGTGACGAAGGTCGTGCCCGACGCCGAGATCGATGCGGCAGCCCATGAGCTCGCGCTGTCGCTGGCCCAGGGCCCGTCGATCGCGCTCGGCTACATCAAGCGCAACATCAACAATGCCGAGCATCTGGCGCTGGAGGACTGCTTCGACGGCGAGGCGATCCATCACACCCGCTGCGGCGACACCGCGGATCACAAGGAGGCCGCAAAGGCCTTCGTCGAGAAGCGCAAGCCCGCTTTCAAGGGCGCGTGACGATGGCCGCCTATATGCGGCTGCGGCAGATCTGCCTGGTCGCGCCGCAGCTCGGCCCGGTGATCTCTGACATCGCCGAGATCATGGGCCTCGCCGTCTGCTATCGCGACGGCAATGTCGCAAAATACGGCCTGGAGAACGCGCTGCTCCCGGTCGACACGATCCTGCTCGAGGTGGTGGCGCCGTTCAGGGACGGCACCGCGGCCGGCCGCTTCATCGAGAAGACCGGCGGCCGCGGCGGCTACATGGCGATCTTCTGCTGCAACGATCCGGACGAGCGCGGCCGCAACGCCAATGCCTTGGGCGTGCGCACCGCGAATGTGATCGACCACCCACCGTATCATGGCGTGCAGCTTCATCCACGCGACTGCCGCGCTGCCTTCATCGAGTTCAACCACACCAAGGGCAGCGACGACATTCTGGGTCCGTATCCGCCGGCGGGGCCGGACTGGCAGAAGTTTATCCGGAAAGAGACGACGCAGGCGCTGACGGGCGTGGAGATGCAGAGTCCGGACCCGGAAGGGCTGGCCGAGCATTGGGGCAGGATCATCGGCCTCGCACCGGGCAATACCGGTGACGGTACGGCCGAGCTGAAACTGCCCAACTCCAGCTTCCGCTTCGTGAAGGGGCCGAACGAGATCATGAGCGCCCTGGAATTTCGTGTCACTGATGCCGCGCACGTGCTTCATGTTGCGCGCGAGAAGGGACACGCGGTGGCGGGGAGCGAGTTCTTGCTGGGCGGGGTGACGTTCCGGCTTGCTTCGTGAGCTCTTGCGTTCGCGGCTCTCAATCCGTCATCCTGAGGTGCGCCGCGCGGTGCACGCACCGCGCGGGGAGCCTCGAAGGATGAGCGGCCCGGCTGGTGGCGTTCATCCTTCGAGAGCTCCGCTGCGCTCCGGCACCTCAGGATGACGGGCTGACATAAGAACAAGGGGTCAAACACATGCCGCATCCGCTCGACAGCTTCTTCGCGCCGGCCAGCATCGCGCTGATCGGGGCCTCGCGCGATCATGAGAAGATCCCGGGGCGGCTGCTCGCGATGCTGCGCAAGAACGAGTATCCCGGAAAGATCTATCCGGTGAATCCGAACTATGCCGAGATCGACGGGCTCGCCTGCTACAAATCGATCGCCGATGTCGGCGCGCCGGTCGATCTCGCCGTCATCATCATTCCCGCGCGGGCGGTTCTCCCTGCGCTCGAGCAATGCGCGAGCGCCGGCGTGAAGAACGCCGTCATCATCTCCTCCGGCTTTGCCGAGGAGGGCGGCGACAGCGCGGCGATGCAGGACGCGATCGCGGCGCTCGCAAAACGCACGGGCATGCGGATTTCCGGGCCGAACGCCGAGGGCTTTTTCAGCCAGGTGCAGCGGGTGGCGGCGACCTTCAGTCCTGCGGTCGATGTCAAGCCGGACGTGGTGCCGCTCATTGCCACCACGCGGCGGATCGGCATCGTCGCGCAGAGCGGAGGTATCGGCTTTGCCTATTATCACCGCGCCAAGGCGCTTGGCATTGCCGTGAGCTATGTCGTCAGCGCCGGCAATGAGTCGGACCTCGGCGCCGGCGAGTTCCTGGACTACATGGTGCAGGACTCTTCGACCGACGTGATCCTGCTGTTCATCGAGGGCATCCGCGACGTCGGCAAATTCCTTGCCGCCGCGCGGCGCGCCGCGGAGGCGAAGAAGCCGGTCATCGTCACCAAGGTCGGCCGCTCCGGCGCGGGGATGCGCGCCGCCGCCTCGCACACCGCCAGCATGGCCGGCTGGTCCGCGGCCTATGATGCGGTGTTCGCAAGATACGGCTTCATCGTCTCCAACGATCTCGACGAGGCGCTGACGATCGCGGCGGTACTCGCGAGCAATCCGCTGCCGAAAGGCGATCGCGTCGCTGTCGTCACCGTCTCCGGCGGTGCCGGCATCTGGGGCGCGGATGCCGTGGCGCTGCGCGGCCTGCAGGTGCCGGAGCTGTCCGAATCCATCCAGGCCGGGATCGCGACGCTGATGCCGTCCTACGGCAGCGCGCGCAATCCGATCGATGTGACAGCGCAGGGCGTGACCTCGGGCGGTTTGCAGAAGAGCGTCGATCTGCTCACGGTCTCCGACGAGGTTGATGCGATTTTGGTCGTGCTGTCGCTGTCGAGCGACGTGCGGATGCCCTTTAAGGAGGCCGAGCTGCAGCCGGTGCTGGCAGCGCAGCACAAGCCCGTGGTGTTCTATTCCTACACGCTGCCCTCGGAGTTTGCGCGGCGTGAGCTTGCCAAATCCGGTGTGGTCGTGCTCTCCGGCCTCACCCATGTCGGGGTCGCGATGCGGCGGCTCGTCGACTATGCCGGCTTCAGGCTGCCGAAGCTTGCCGATGAGACGCGGCTGCCGGCACGCGATCTCTCTGCGCATCTGACGTCGCCCGTTCTGTCTGAAGCCGACAGCAAGGCGCTGCTCCGTGCCGCCGGGATTGCGCTGCCGGACGAAGTGCTGGCGAAGGACAAAAGCGGGCTCGACGAGGCAATCGCGCGCACAGGCTTTCCGCTGGTGATGAAGATCCAGTCGCCGGACATCGCGCACAAGAGCGAGGTCGGTGGTGTGCGGGTCAACATCACGACCAAGGGCGAGGTGTTTCTGGCCTTCGAGGCCCTGCTGAACAATGCGCGCAAGCATCGGCCCGAGTCGGATATTCAAGGCGTGCTGGTCGGGCCGATGGCGAAGAAGGGCGTCGAGATCATCGTCGGCACGATGACGGATGAGACGTTTGGCCCGATGGTGATGGTGGGGCTCGGCGGCATCACCACGGAACTGTTCCGCGACGTCGTCTATCGCCCTGCGCCGGTGAGCGCGGAGGAGGCCTGCGCGATGCTGGCGGCGCTGAAAGCGGCGCCGCTGCTGAACGGTTTTCGCGGGGCAGCAAAGACGGATGTCGCGGCGCTGGCGCAACTGATCGCCGACATCTCCGTGCTCGCCGCGCGGCACGCGAGCGAGATCGCGGAGATCGAGCTCAACCCGGTACTGGTGCACGCCGAGGGGCAGGGCGTGACGATCGTCGATGCACTGGTGGCGGGGCGGGGTTAAACCTCTCCTTGTGGGAGAGGGTGGCTGCGCGAAGCGCAGCGGGGTGAGGGGTCTCTCTCCGCGAGCCAACTGCTTCAGTTGAATCTCCGGAAACAACCCCTCATCCGGCGCTTCGCGCCACCTTCTCCCACAAGGGGAGAACGAAGAAAAAGGTTACCGCCCCTTGAAATTCGCCGCGCGACGTTCCTCGGTCGCCTTCACGCCTTCCTTGAAATCCTCCGTCGCACGCAGCCTTGTCTGCTCGCCGAGCTCGTGGTTGGTTGCGGCCATCACGCGGTCGGCGAGGCCTTGGCGCATCGTCGCGCGGGTGGACACGAGGCCGAGCGGCGAGCATTCGGCGATCTCGCCGGCGAGCTTCATCGCGGCCGATTTCACCTGGTCCTGCGGCACCAGCTCGTTGGCGAGGCCCCATTTGTAGGCCTCTTCGCCGGTGACGCGGCGGCTGGTGTAGAACATCAGCTCGGCGTTGTTCTTGCCGATCAGCTCCGGCAACGTCACCGTCAGGCCGAAGCCGGGATGGAAGCCGAGTTTTGTGAAGTTCGCGGAGAAGCGCGCTTCGGGGCAGGTGACGCGAAAATCCGCGGAGACCGCGAGGCCGAGCCCTCCGCCGATGGCAGCGCCCTGCACGGCGGCGACGATCGGCTTCTTGGCGCGGAAGATGCGCACGGCCTGGATATAGAGGTGATTGATCGGGCCGAGGCTGTCGGCGGGATCGCCCTTTGCAGTTTTATCGGCTGCGCGTGCCTCCTGCTCCTGCCGTGCGGGATCGTTGAAATTGGCGCCGGCGCAGAATGCCTTGCCCTGTGCCGAAAGCACGGAAGCGCGGATCTCGATGTCGCGATCGAACTCGTCGAGCGCGTCCGCGATCTGGTTGATCAGCGAAATGTCGAAGAAGTTGAGCGGCGGCCGGCGGATCTCGATGGTGCCGACGTGCCCGACCTTCTCGACGCCGATATCTTTGTAGGTACTCATGATGTTCCTCGATAATTAGCGCAGACCAAGCCCGCGGGCGATGATGCCGCGCAGCACCTCGGTGGTGCCGCCCTGGATGGTGAGTTTCGGCGCGGTCTTGATGGCGAAATCGAGCTGCCGCTCCAGCGTCTCGCGGTTGGTCGCGGTCTCCTCGACGAAGGCGGCGAGATCGCGCACGCGATGCGGAAGCTGCTGCTCCCACACCGTGCCGATGTCCTTGACGATGGAGGCTTCCACCACAGGCTCTTTGCCGGCCTGGAGCATGCCGGCGACCGACACCGACATGCGCCGCATGGTGTGGAGCTGCGCCACGAGCCGGCCGATGCCTTCGGCGCTGCGCGTGTCCGGGTTGGGACCGACCGCGCGCACGAGCTCGGTCAGCACGTAGTAGGTCTCGAGGAAACGCTCGGGGCCGCTGCGCTCATAGGCGAGCTCCGATGTCGCCTGCTTCCAGGCGCCGTCGACCTCGCCGAGCACGTGATCGTCGGGAACGAAGAAGTCGGTGAAGACGACCTCGTTGAACTCGTACTGGCCGGTGATCTGGCCGATCGGGTTCACCTTGATGCCCGGCTGCTTCATCTTGACCAGGAACTGCGTCAGGCCGTGTCGGCGGTTTTCCTTGGTCGGCTGTGACGTGCGGAAGATCGCGATCATGTAGTCGGCGATATGCGCCGAGGAGGTCCAGATCTTGGTGCCATTGATGAGGTAGCCGCCGTCGGTCCTGGTCGCGCGCGTCTTTGCCGCGAACAGATCCGAGCCGGAATTCGGCTCGCTCATGCCGATCGCGAAGCAGATCTCGCCACGACAGATGCGCGGCAGGATCTCCATCTTGATATGCTCGGGCGCGTACTTCAGAAGCACCGGCCCGCTCTGGCGGTCGGCGACGAAGAAGCGACGCGTCGGCGCGTTGGCGACGCGCATCTCCTCCGTCACCACATAGCGCTCGAGGAAGGAGCGCTCCTGGCCGCCATACTTTTTCGGCCAGGTCATCCCGAGCCAGCCTTTGGCGCCGACCCGGCGGGAAAATTCCGGCGCGTCGGTGTCCTCACGGTTAGGCTTGTGCGGATCGAAGGTGCCGGCGGCGATTTCTTCCGCGAGGAAGGCGCGCACTTCCTTGCGCAATTGCTCGCATTCGGGCGGCAGGCGGATCGGATCGAAACGGAGGGCAGCGGTCATAGATCTCGTCCCCTGATCAGCGCGAAGCCACGAGCGGCCACAATTCATCGGCGCCGCGACCCGCAACCAGCTTGCCGAGCTCGACGGCCCAGTGGCTCTCCGAGCCGAAATCGTCACGCCAGGCCAGCGCCCGCAGCGAATAGCGGTGCAGGATGTGTTCCATGGTGAAGCCGATCGCACCATGCACCTGATGCGCGATGGCCCCGCCCTTTTCCGCGGCTTCGGCGCAGCGGATCTTTGCCGAGGCGGCTTCGAGATAAACTTCGTCGTCGAAGGCCTTGGCGTTCGCGATGGCATCGGCGGCCGAGGTTGCGGCCGCGAGCGCGGCGGCGGATTCACCCGCGAGCCTCGCGAGATTGTGCTGCACCGCCTGGAATTTCGAGATCTTCTTCTCGAAGGCGACGCGCTCGTTGGAATAGCGCACAGAAATGTCGAGCATCGCTTCCAGCGCGCCGGCGATCTGAAGGCTGCGCGCAACGCCGCCCATCAGCATCAAGTTGGTCTGGTCAAAGCCCTTTGGCGCCGGCTTGATGGTGACGGGCTGGACCTTGTCGAGCGTGATGGTGTCGCTGTGGTCGTAGCCGACATTGAGCCCGGATTCGATCCGCGCCTTGGCGGCGTCGACCTGCGCGATCGAGATGCCGTCCTTGCCGTGCGCCAGCACCGCAAAATGCTTGGCCGCTTTTGCGAACGGCACGCCGCGGGCGCGGCCGGAGAGCGAGCCGTCAGGGTTGAGCGTGATGCGATCCTTCGGGCTTGCCGGCACGACCGTCATCTCGCCGTCGGGCGAGGCGATCTTCGCCTGCGCGAGCAGCCAGCCCGCGAGCATGGTTTCGGCGAGGGGAACCGCGACCGCAAAACGGCCGGCGGCGTTGAGCAGGGCGAAGCCGTCGGCGAGGCTGGCGCCGGAGCCGCCGAGGTCATCAGGCACCCAGGACAGCGGCAGGCCGGCTTCGCTCAGCGCCTGCCACAGCGGCGCTCTCCACGCGTCCTTCTTGTCGTTGTTGATGGTTTGCGGATCGGCAAGATCGGCGAAGATCTTCTCCGCGGTCTCGACGACGATATTGTCACTCTCCGCCACAGCGTTCCCCGTGTTTTTCCATTGGCGCGACCGGCCCGTGGGCAGGCGCGCGGGTTCTTCTTGCGCCCGATGATCGGAAAAAGCCATGGCCGTGACAAGCGTTGATCGCAGGTCCATCTGCGGCGGCGACATGGGCGAAGGGCTAATTCCGCTTAGCGGAGTTTGCTCGATTTGCAGGGCGCGGCAAACTCGCTAAACAGAGCCCGGTGCATCGAAGAGCTTGCATTCAAGACAGGGGAAGGAAATCCGGATGGCAAAGGACGGCTTGTGCGCAATCGTGACGGGGTCCGCATCCGGGCTGGGCGCGGCGACCGCGGAAATTCTCGCGCGGAGTGGGGCGCGGCTCGTCATCAACTATTCCTCGAGCCAGAAGGAAGCCGAGGCCACCGCGGAAGCCTGCCGCAAGGCGGGCGCGGCTGAGGTTGTGGTCGCGCAGGGCGACGTCTCGCGCGATGAGGATTGCCGCAAGATCGTCGGGGCGGCCGCGCCCTGGGGCCGGCTCGACGTGCTCATCAACAATGCCGGCACCACCAAGCATGTCGCTCACGGCAATCTCGAAGGGCTGTCGTCGGAGGATTTCCAGCGGCTGTTCGGGGTCAACACCATCGGCCCGTTCCAGATGGTGCGCGCTGCGCGCAGCCTGCTCGAGGCCGGCGCGAATGCGTCAGGACGTCCGTCGGCGGTGGTGAACGTGTCTTCGGTCGCCGGCATCAGCGGTGTCGGCTCGTCGATCGCCTATGCCGCGAGCAAGGGCGCGCTCAACACCATCACGCTCTCGCTGGCGCGCGCGCTTGCGCCGCTGATCCGCGTCAACACGGTATGTCCCGGCTATATCGATACGCCCTGGTTCACCAAGGGCCGCGGCGAGGATGCGGCGAAGCAGGTGCGCGACAACGTGGTGGCGAAGGTGCCGCTGAAGGTCGCGTCAACGGCCGAGGATATCGCGCAGCTCGTCTGCTTCCTCGCGACGCCGGCGTCGAGCAACATGACCGGCGAGATCGTGCGCATGGATGCCGGGCTGCATTTGATTACTTAGCTCGTCATTGCGAGCCAACGGGTCCGCGCGGAGCGCGGCCCGATGACGGGCTCCGCGAAGCAATCCAGAAAGCGTCCGCGGTGATAGTCTGGATTGCTTCGTCGCAAGAGCTCCTCGCAATGACGGAGCATGAGGGCTTCTGCGGAGAACAAGACGTAGATGCCCGGGTCAAGCCCGGGCATGACGATGGGGAGGCCGTGCGCCTCTCTTCGGCGACGCTTTGAAGCGTCACCCCTTGATCACGCCGCTCGCGACCAGCCGGTGCCAGATGAACAGCACCACCACCGCGCCGATCGTTGCCATGATGAAGCCGGCGCCTTGGTCGGGGCTGTAATGGCCGATGGCCTGGCCGACGAAGGTGGCGAGGAATGCGCCGGCAATGCCGAGGATGGTGGTGAGGATGAAGCCGCTCGGATTGTTTGGTCCCGGCGCCAGAAAGCGCGCGATGAGGCCGGCAATGAAGCCGACGACGATGATCCACAACAGGCCGCCCATGCTCATGTCAGTGCTCCCCTTCCTGAAGGCGTAGATCAGAGTTCGATTAAATTCTGCCCGAGATCTCGTCCTCGGTCGGTACTCGTCCGTCCGGCGTCAGATGGTCGACCACCTGCGGCAGGTACTGGCTGAGGCCCGAGAGCAGCTCCTCGCGCGACAGGCCGCTCTGGGCGGAGAGGCTCTCGATCTGATCGGCGCCGAGCGCATTGGCGAGATCGCCGGGCGCGATCGGCTTGTTCTGGCCCTTGCCGACCCAGGAATTCGCGGTCTCGCCGTGACCGCCCTGCTGGAGCTGGTTGAGGAGATCGCCGAGGCCGCCGCTGAGCACGGTGCCGGCCGCACCACCCGCAAGCAGGCCGCCGAGGCCGCCCTTGAGCAGATCGCTGAGACCGCCGCTACCACCGGGCCCGCCGGGAAGAACTGCGCCGCCCGCATTCGCAGGGGTCGGAGGCGGCAACGGTGAGCGCTGCTGTGGCGCCGGTGCCGCATCAGGTTGACCGGCTGTCAAATGCTTGAATGCCTTCCAGGCGAGCAGGCCGAGGATCGCCATGGTCATCGGCGACATGCCGCCGGAGGATTCTTGTGAGCTTGGCGTGCTCGGACCGCGTGGGCCGTTCTGCATGCCGTTGAGGACGTCGAGTAGACCCATGGTGCTCTCCTTTGGCGTTCACCTTCGGCGAGCTCTCGCCGGTGACAGGCCCCCCGGGGCAAAAACATATGGGGCTCTCATGACGGTTACAAGGCAGATGCGGCGCAACCCGCGATGGGCAGCCGGCCTCGCCTCTGCTATCGAGACGGCGGTTCATGGGGGAGCAGGGCGTGGTTACGGATCGACCGATCGTGGTGGCAGGCGCGGGCGCCATCGGCTGTTTTGTCGGCGGCATGCTTGCGGCCGGCGACCGCCGCGTCGCGCTGCTGGTGCGGCCACGGGTGAAGACCGAGATCGAGCGGTTCGGCCTGCGGCTGACCGATTTCGACGGGTCCGAGAACAGGCTCGGTGCGGGCCAGCTCGCGCTGTCGGAGGATCCGTCGATTTTCCACAGCGCCGGCATCGTGCTGGTCACGGTGAAGAGCGCCGACACCGCTGACGTGGCCGATCAGATCGCGCAACATGCGCCGCAGGATGCCGTCATCGTCTCGCTTCAGAACGGCGTCGGCAACGTCGCGGTTTTGCGACAGCGCCTGGCTGGCCGGCGTGTGCTCGCCGGTATGGTGCCGTTCAACGTGATCGCGATGGGTGAGGGGCGTTTCCACCGTTCGACCTCCGGCGACATCCATGTCGAAGCGGACGAGGCCAATACGGCTCTCGAACTAGCGGTGCCCGGCCTCGCCATGCGCGCCAACAGCGACATCACCGGCGTGCAATGGGGCAAGCTGATCATCAACCTGAACAACGCGCTCAGCGCGCTGTCCGACTTGCCGCTCGCCGCGCAACTGGCTAGCCGCGAATGGCGGCGGCTGTTTGCCGATCAGATGGCGGAGGGGCTGGCCGCGATGAAGGCCGCCGGCATCACGCCGGTGTCGGCGACGCCGATCCCGCCGAACTGGACGCCGATCTTGCTGCGGCTGCCGGATACCATCTTCAATCTGATCCTGGGACGAACCATGAAGATCGATCCCGAGGCGCGTTCCTCGATGTGGCAGGATCTGAAGCAGGGGCGAAAGACCGAGATCGACTATCTCCAGGGCGCGATCATCGCGCTGGCCGAGCAGAACGGCGTCAACGTGCCGCTGTCGCGCCGCATTGTTGCGTTGATCAGGGAAGCCGAAAGCGCAGGCCAGGGCCCGCCGAGGCTGACGCCGCAACAGATCAGGGGCGCGGCGTGATCTCGAGCGGGCCGACAGGGGGAGCGCGATGAAACCTTGTTTGATGACTGGTCTCGCGCTGGCCGCGCTCTGCGGCGCGTCGACCTTCGCTCAGGCCCGGCCACCGACCGTCACGCCATCACCTGGTTATGACAGACGATTGCAGGAGAGCCGGTCGGCACCGAGTGGCACGACGACGGCGCCGGTGAATCCGCCGGTGACTACACCCAAGCACAAAAACAAAAAGAAGAAGCGGACGAACTGAGGCGCCGCATCCTCAGTCGTCGTCCTGGCGAACGCCAGGACCGCGGAATCTATCGATAGCGCCCGCGTTGACGGAGCAACAGCTCAGCCCTTCTTCGCCGGCTTGCTCGGTGTTGTCGGGTTGAACAGCTTTTTCAGCTCGTTCAATCCCTCGGACAGCCGTGGCCATTCGCAGGAGAACGAGCCCTTGGTGCAGGCTGCGCCCTTTGGTCGCGGCCCGCCGACGGTCTGCTGGACCTTCGGCCGCTCGACGGGGACCGGCACCCGCTCAGCCTCGCTGCGCAGCGCGATCCGCTGGAGCTGTTGTTCCTGCTGCTCGAGCTGTTGGCGCGCCGTGACTTCCGCCACGGCATTTTTGCGGCGCTCGTTGGCGAGATAGGTTGTGTAGGATTGGTCGATCTTCTTCTGCTCCTCCGGAGTCGGGTTGGGCCCGGCGATGTCGAAGGTGCGGTCCTGCAGGAAGTCGTAATAGGTGTAGCCGCCGCCCGCCTTGCGGCGCCCGGCGAACTTCGCGTTGCAATCGGCAAGCGCTGCCGTCTTCTCCGCCTTGGTGGCGGACTTCTCGGCGGCGTCGGCGCATTCCTCGAAGTCGATCGGCGCGCGCTTCCACCATTGGGCATGGCCATGCGACATCGGCAGGACCAGTCCTGCCGAAGCAGCGGCGAGCAGCGCCGCACGACGCCATGCAATCACAGACGACATTCTTACAAGGGTAATCTCTAGGGGACTCAACCCGAACTGAATCGGACCGGATTTTTGCCCGTTTATTGCCGCCTTGTCACCCATGGAACCCGGGAATTTCGCGTCTGCGTTGCTGACATTTTTTGCTTGACGTGGCCGAGGAGTCACAGCTCGCGGCATGCGATGCGCTTAGAGTTCTATGGATCTGAATTCGAAGGGAAACGTCGGACATGAGAGCGTTGGCCCGTCTCGCAGCAATCGCGATGGCGTTGATTTGCGGCCATGCGTTTGCCGCGGACGAGGATGCGCTCAACCGCAAGCCGGTGCGGGCGATCGCCGACGCGCGGCTCTCGGTCGGCGGCCAGGGCATTCTGCCGCTCTATCTCTCCAGTGACTGGTCGATGCCGCTGCCGGCGATCTCGCGCGCGATCATCGTGCTGCACGGACGCCTGCGCAACGCCGACGAATATTACATATCAGCCCATAACGCGCAGCTCGCTGCGGGCGACGTCGGCAAGAGCGCGCTCATGATCGTGCCGCAGTTCTTGGCAGAGATCGATATTGAAGCGCATAAGCTGCCCGCGGACACGCTGCGCTGGTCGCTGTCGGGATGGGAAGGCGGCGACGCTGCGCTCGCGCCGAACCCGCTATCTTCCTTCGAAGCGCTCGATGCGATCCTGGCCAAACTCTCCGACCGGCGCATCTTCCCGAACCTGAAGCAGGTCGTGGTCGCCGGACATTCCGGCGGCGGGCAGGTCGCGCAGCGCTACGCCATCGCCGGCAGGGGCGAAGCGGCGCTGTCGCGTCAACATATCGATGTCCGCTATGTCATCGCCAATCCCTCGTCCTACGCCTATTTCGGCGCCGAGCGGCCGAAGCCGTCCATCGCAGCATCCTGCCCCGGCTACAACAATTGGAAATACGGCATGGGCGATCGTCCGTCCTATCTTGCGGACGCGACCCCGGCCGCGCTCGAGCAGCGTTATGTCGAACGTGAGGTGATCTATCTGCTCGGCACCCTCGATACCAATCCCGAGCATTCCGCGCTCGACAAGAGCTGCATGGCCGAGGCGCAAGGCGCCAATCGCTACGCCCGCGGCCACGCCTATGCGGACATCATGGCCAAGCGCGACAATGGCACGCCCAATCATCGCGTGTGGGACGTCGCCGGCGTCGGCCATGACGGCGAGAAAATGCTGACCTCGAAATGCGGCCTCGAAGCCCTGTTCGATCTACCGGGCTGCGCGGCGGAGCGTTGATGCGGATGGCTTGAAGCAGCCGCCGCGGCTGCTACACTTCGGCTCGTGGCGCCTCGCCCTGGAGCGACACCAACAAGAAGACGAAGTGGAAACGCCTGATGCTGCTCGCAGCGCAATGATTCCGGAAAAGTTCGCCGCACGCTGTTGCGCGACGAGCGCGCGGCGTGGATGAAGGAGGGGCGCTCGTTCCGGATTCTGGCCGTCGAAGGCGCGGGCGCACGCCGACTGAGAAAAATCACGGAAGGGACCGCACTTTCATGACCATTACCATCGCTGCGAACGGCGTGCCGAAGCCGCCGGCCGACATCATCGAGGGATTCAGGAGTGCGCCGACCTCGATCATTTCGGACAATCTCGGCCGCCTGCCTGGAGCGGTCGGGCTGAAGCCGTTTCATCGCGGCGGCAAGCTGGTGGGGACGGCCTTCACGGTGCGCACCCGGCCCGGCGACAATCTCGCCATCCACCGCGCGCTCGAACTGGTCGGGCCGGGGGATGTCATCGTGGTCGACGGCGGCGGCGACGAGACGCGGGCCCTCGTCGGCGAAATCATGAAGAACATCGCCGAATGGCGCAAAGCGGAAGGTTACGTCATCGACGGGGCGATCCGTGACGTCGCGGCTTTCGCCGCGTCCGACTTTCCCTGCTTCGCCCGCGCGGTGATCCATCGCGGCCCCTACAAGAACGGTCCCGGCGAGATCAACGTGCGGGTCTCGATCGGCGGCTCGGTGATCTCGCCCGGCGACATCGTGGTCGGTGACGAGGACGGCGTGGTGTCGTTTCCCGCCGCGACCGCCGCTGGGCTGCTCGAAGCGGTGCGCGCCCAGATCCTGCGCGAGGAGGAGACGTTGAAGGCGATCCGCGAGGGCCGCTACCAGGGCTCTTATGGGAAATCCTGATCAACAGGGGAAGACAGCGTGAGCCAGAAGGACGAATTCCACAATCTCGACACGACGAGCGACGGGCTGTTCCGCGAGCTCGGCCCGGGGCTGACCACACGGATCTTCTCCGGCGAGCAGGCGATGCTGTCGGTGGTGACACTGGCGCCGCATGTGCAAGGCACGCTGCATCATCATCCCGAAGAGCAATGGGGCGTGCTGCTCGAGGGCTCGGCGATCCGCGTCCAGGGCGGCGAGGAGATTGCGGTGAAGAAGGGCGATTTCTGGCGCACGCCCGGCAACGTGCCGCACACGATGCGCGCCGGCTCCGACGGCGCCCGCGTGCTGGACATTTTTAGTCCGCCGCGACCGGAATACAGAAAACCGGGGTCCGGCTTCGGGACGACGTAAAGCGCCAAAGAGCAAAAAGCCAGGCGCAAAACAGGGGAGGGAGACCATGAGCATCACACGACGTGCGCTGCTGGCCGCACCGGCCATCCTCGCGATGGCGCCGGCGGCAGCGCAAGCCGGCAAGATCACGCTGGTCGTGCCGTTTCCACCGGGCGGCTCGACCGACGCGATGGCGCGGCTGCTGCAGAGCAATCTGCAAACCAAGCTCAATCGCATCGTCGTGGTCGAGAACAAGTCGGGCGCCGCCGGGGCGCTCGGCGCGGCGCAGGTCGCAAAGAGCCCGCCGGACGGCTCGTCGTTCCTGGTGACCTTCGATTCGCATGCGGTGATCCCGTCGATCCTCGACAAGCCGCCGGTCGACGTCGAGCGCGAGCTGATGCCTGTCCTCCTGGTCGGCACCGCGCCGTACGTGATCGCCGCCAACGCCGGCCGCCCCTACAACAGCTTTGCCGACGTGGTCGCGGCCTGCAAGCAGACGCCGGGCGCAGTGAAATATGCCTCCGTCGGCATCGGCACGCTCGGCCATCTCGCGATGACCGTGCTGGGCAGCAAGGCCGGCGTCGAGATCACCCACGTGCCCTATCGCGGCGGCGGGCCTGCCATGAACGACGTGCTGGGCGGCCATGTCGATCTCATCGCGGGATCGGCGGCGCTGGTTGGCGCCCAGCTCGGCACCAACATGCTGCGGCCGATCCTGCAACTCGGCCGCGAGCGGCTGCCGCTCCTGCCGGACACCCCGACTGCGATCGAGGCCGGCTTTCCGGATTTCGAGACGCTGGCCTGGTGGGGCATCTTTGCGCCTGCCGGAACGCCTCCCGACATCGTCGCAGGCCTCGCGACGGCGTCCAAGGAGATCCTGAGCGAGCCCGCGACCGCCGCGCAACTCAAGGAGACACAGCAGATGACGCTGCTGCTCGAGGATGGTGCCGCATTCAAGACCTTCTTCGACAAGCAGGTCGCCTATTGGGGCAAGGTGGTGCGCGAGAATAATATCAGGGCATGAGAAGCCTCCTCCCGGGATTGCCATCCCGGGTCCGGCGCCCTCGCGCGTGCCTTAAGCGTCAGAGCATCTTGCCGACGATCTTCGTCATGTCTGCAGCCGAAAACGCGCGCAGCGTTTCGGTGCGGACATTGCCGAGTGCGCTGAGACTGAGGCTGAGCGACATCGCGGCAGCCTCGTCTGGAGCCTCGAGAACGGTCACAACGTCATATCGTCCCTGCGTCCAGACGATCTCTTTCACGGTCACGCCGAACGTTTTGGCCATCTCCTTGTAGGCGTCGGCCCGCTTCGGCGAGTCCTTGACGTTGCGGACTCCCTGATCGGTGAAATTCGCCAGCACGACATAGGTTACCATGGTCGTCCTCCCTGGTTACTCGCATGAGGAAACCGCGCCGAGTTTGCCACGGCGGCCGAGACCGCGCCACTTGCGCGTTGGGAACGTCAGCGGATGCGACTTATCCGGTCAGGACAACGGCCGCGCGAAACTGAGCTCGTGGCCATCGGGGTCGGTAAGATGGAAGTAGCGCTCGCCCCATTCCGCATCGCGCGGTGTGGTCGACGGCTGCCACCCGGCCGCGCGCGCCTGCTCGTAGATCGCGTCGACATCGGCAACATGGAAGATGACGCGGCCCCACCAGGACCAGCGCTTGTCGTCCGGCTGCGCGGTCAAATTCAGATAGCCGGTGCCGGCGCGAAAGCTGGTGAATGCAGCGGCATCGCCGCCATACAGGAGCTCGAACCCCAGCGAATGGTAGAAGTGCACGGCGCGCCCCATGTCATGCGTGCCGAGCGTGATGGCGCTGATGCTTTCGATCATGTGAACTGCTCCGCCGGGAGGGACCTAGACACGATTGTACAGCCGCCTTGCTTGGGTTGACGATGGTCCGGGCCGCCTTGCGGCTGGCGAACCGTATCCTGCTCTGCTATGAGGAGGCCGAGCCCGCCCCGCGGGTTCCGCGGTCCCGTAGCTCAGCCGGATAGAGCGGCGGTTTCCTAAACCGTAGGTCGGATGTTCGAGTCATCCCGGGATCGCCATTTTGTCATGTGCCATCATCCCCATTGGCCACGCTCCGGCGCGAACTGGAGGTCATCGGCTGCCGCTGGTGGCATCCGACGTGACCGGGGTCAGGCCTGCTCGCGATAGAATTGCAGCAACCGCGTGCCGGCCGGCGAGAGCCAGTCGGGCGCGCCGGTGATGTAGCCCTCGAGGTGATTGCTCGTTCCGACGAGATAGGTGATGGGCATGCCGACGAGCCTGAAAATGGAGGCGGACGCCTCAGCCGTCGCGCCATACACATCGACGTAGCAGGCGAGGTTTTGCACGGCGAGGCCCCCGAGAAACGTGCGGATCTTTTTGAGGTCCTTCGTGTCCGTGCAGATCGCGACGATGTCGAGCCGGTCCGGCCGCGATCCGGCAAGGCTGGCGAGCGCAGGCAGGTCGAGCCGGCAGGCGGCGCACCATGTCGCCCAGAAATTGGCCAGCGTGATGCGGCCCGGTTTCGCCGTCACGACGACGTCCTTGCCATGCAGGTCCTGAAGCCGGAGCTGCGGCATCGGCGCGCGCGGCCGCACGACCGTGAACTGGCTGCGGCCGGTTTCGAACATCGGCGGCCAGGTCGGCTCGGCTTGCGCGCCGCTTGCGCGTAAGGACGTAACGAGCGCCGGCGCGGCGATCAGGAGCGATCGCCGCGACAAGGCCGGGCCCTTCTCGCGAAATCTCTCATGCATGGATGTAGGCCCAGCCCTTGAGCTGCAGCTCGACCACACGTCCGATGCCGAAGGGCACAAGGCTCGCGCCGGCAATCAGCGGGATCGAGATCTGCTCCTTGGCCTCCGCGATCGCCTTGGATGACGCGCACATGCTGTAGCTGAGGTTGGGCAGCGACTGGCGCAGCGTTGCGAGCGGCTCGATGATTGAACTCTTGTCCGCCCGGAAGACGTCGATGCCCTTGCCGTTGGCAACGACCTCGATCAGCAGTTTCGTGCCCTTCTCGGCAAAATGCCGGGCGAGATTGGCCGAGTAGCTGACGGCGTGTCCCATGACATAGGGCTCGTTGCTGTCGATCAGGATGACGACGCCGTCGACGAGACGATCCTCCTTGGCCGCGGTGGTGCCGCCGGCCGTGAGGATCGAGGCGCCGGCGAGCAAGCCCCGGCGCGACAATCGGTTGGAAAGTGTCGTCACGGTTGGCGTGCCCGCGTATCAGACCTGACGCGGTGCGATCGGCGCCTTGCCGTTGCGTCCCCACAGCACGAACAGGGCGAGCGCCAGCAGGACGACGTTGAGCGGGGTGACCGCAGCCTCGCCGCGCGAGATGTGGAAGACCAGCGCAAGGACCTGCAATACGGCGCAGCCAAGCGCGGCCAGCACGGTCAGCCGTGGCAGGATCCGGGTCAGCGCCGGCAGCAGAATGCCGATACCGCCGGTGAGATCGACCAGGGCGACGAAGCGCACGAAGGTTTCGGAATACTCGCCCGCCCAGGGCATCATCGCGGCAAGCTGCGGGATGGGCGTGAGCAGCTTGACCAGACCGGCCGAGATGAAGACGAAGGAAATCAGGATTTGCGCGATCCAGAGGCCGATGCGGAGGGCGCGGCCGGGCGTGGCGGTTTCGAGGGCGGTGATGGACATGGTGGTCTCCGGTTGTTGACGGCCGCCACCATTTGATGATTTCACCAGATTTAATCATTATATGTTCTGGGATGGGTTCCTTTCCTGAATGTTGATGATCTTATGGATTCGCTGATCAGTATGCGGGTGTTCTGCCTGGTCGCGGAGCTGAAGAGCTTTGCGGCCGCGGCCCAGCGCCTGCGCATCTCGCCCGCCATGGCGAGCAAGCATGTAATGCAGCTCGAGAAGCGGCTGGGCACGCGGCTCCTCAATCGGACCAGCCGGCGCGTGAGCCTGAGCGAGAGCGGGACGCTCTATTTCGAGCAGACGCGGCAGATGCTCGATTCGCTCGACGAGGTCGAAGCCGCCGTGAGCAAGGCGACTGTCGTTCCGCGCGGCACGCTGCGGCTGACCGCGCCGGTGTGGATGGCGAATGCGATCTTCGCAGGCGTACTGGCCGACTATCAGGCCCGCTATCCGGAGGTGTGCCTGGATGTCGACCTCAGCGGGCGGTTGGTCAATCTGGTCGAAGAGGGGTTCGATCTCGCCTTGCGCGCAACCGGCGCGCCCGACGAGGCCCTGATCGCGCGGCCGATCACCAGGGTCGCATTCTACCTGGTCGCCGCCCCCGCGTTTCTCGATCGCGCCAGCCGCCCGACCAAGCCGGCCGACCTCGCCGGTCAGGCGCTGTTGCACTATGCGCTCTATCCTGGCGATAGCTTCTCATTCACCAGCGAGCGCGGCGTCGAAACCGTCAAGCTCAATCCGGTCTTGCGCAGCGGCAACGAAACGCTGCTTCACATGGCAGCGCTGGAGGGGATGGGCTTCGCCTTCCTGCCGAAGTGGCTGGTCGCCGACGACATCGCCGCCGGCCGTCTCGAGCACATTCTGCCCGACGATGTCATCTTCGAGGGGCGCCTGTTCGCGGTCTATCCGAGCCGCAAATATCTCTCCGCGAAGGTGAGGACCTTCATCGACTTCATCGCCGCCGACAAGCGGATGAGATAGCAGGCTACAATGACCGCGCGATCAGGAGCTTCATGATCTCGTTGGTGCCGCCATAGATCTTCTGGATGCGGGAATCGATGAAGATGCGCGAGATCGGATACTCCTGCATGTAGCCATAGCCGCCGAACAGCTGGAGGCATTCGTCGGCCGTCTCGACCTGCTTCTCCGAGCACCAGTATTTCGCCATCGAGGCGGTGACGGTGTCGAGGTCCTTGGCGACCAGGCGCTCGATGCACCAATCGACGAAGACGCGCGCGATCATCGCCTCGGTCTTGCGCTCGGCGAGCTTGAAGGCGGTGTTCTGGAAATCCATCAGCGGCTTGCCGAAGGCGGTCCGCTCCTTGGTGTAGTCGGTGGTGAGCTTGACCGCCCGTTCCATCGAGGCGACGGCACCGACCGCGAGCGCCAGTCGCTCCTGCGGCAATTGCTGCATCAACTGGACGAAACCCTGGCCTTCCTCCCGGCCGAGCAGGTTTTCCGGCGGCACCACGACGTTGTCGAAGAACAGCTCGGATGTGTCGGAGGCGTGCAGGCCGATCTTGTCGAGGTTGCGCCCGCGCTTGTAGCCATCCGCGCCCGCGGTGTCGACCACGATCAGCGAAATGCCCTTGGCGCCGACCTCGCCGGTGCGCGCGACGACGATGACGAGATCGGCGGCCTGGCCGTTGGTGATGAACGTCTTCTGGCCATTGATGACGTAGGAATTGCCCTGCTTCTTCGCGGTGGTCTTGACGCTTTGCAGGTCCGAGCCGGTGCCGGGTTCGGTCATGGCAATGGCGCCGACCATCTCGCCCGATGCCATCTTCGGCAGCCAGCGCGTCTTCTGCTCCTCCGAGCCGTAGTTGAGGATGTAGTGGGCGACGATGGCGCTGTGCACGGAGACGCCGGTCGTCAGCTCCGGCACCGTGCTTTCGAGGTCTTCCAGCACGGCGGCATCGTAGGCGAAGGTCGCACCCAGGCCGCCATAGGCCTCGGGCACGCTCGCCAGCAGCGCGCCCATCTCGCCGAGCCCGCGCCAGGCGAACCGGTCGACCATCTTCTGCTCGCGCCATTTCTCGGCGTGCGGCGCCAGGTCCTTGGCAAGATATTTCCGGAACTGGTCGCGGAAGACGTCGAGCTCTTCGGTCATCCAGGAGGAGCGGTAGGGCATGGAAACCTCGGTTGATGCGGCTGCCGGCTTGGTAGTCCAGCGCACGGCGACAATTATTGTGTTTTCAGGCTGCGCCGGTGACGCTACCAAGGCGGCCGGATACGCGTCTTGTTGGGATGTCTGATTTTGGCCGTCAAAACCCAAACCGTCAAAACCCAAACCGTTAAAACCCAAGAGCTCAAGCTCGACATCGAGCGCATCGGCACTGTCTCCGCCATTCTGATGCGGCCGGACAATGCGCGCGCCTGTTACGTCCTGGCGCACGGTGCGGGCGCCGATATGCGGCATGCGTTCATGGACAAGGTCGCCGCGGGCCTCGCGGACCGCGGCATCGCGTCGCTTCGCTTCAATTTTCCCTATATGGAGAACGGCAAGGGGCGTCCAGACCAGCCGGCCGTTGCACACGCCACCATCCGCGCGGCTGTCGAGGAGGCGGCGCGGCTCTGCCCGGGATTGAAGCTCATCGCCGGCGGAAAATCGTTCGGTGGTCGCATGACCTCGCAGGCGCAGTCCAAGGTGCCGTTGCCGGGCGTAGAAGGGCTCGCCTTTCTCGGCTTTCCCCTGCATGCCGACAAGAAGCCATCGACCGAGCGCGCCGAGCACCTTGGCGGCGTCGCCATTCCCATGCTGTTCCTCCAAGGCACGCGAGACGGGCTCGCCGATCGCAGCTACCTCAAGCCCGTGATCGAGACGCTCGGCCCAAAGGCCAGGCTGCATGAGGTCGCCGGCGGCGATCACTCCTTCGCCGTGCTGCGAAAGTCCGGCCGCAGCAATGAGGAAGCGCTTGCGGAGGTGCTCGACACGCTCACGGCCTGGATCGACGAGATTGCCTGAGGTTCAGGCCGCGTAGAGGCCCTTGTCGCGCGCCTTCTGGATCGCGAGCGCGGCGATCAGGTCGAGCGTCGGCGTCGACAGGCCGCCTGCGCGGGCGAAGGCCGCGGGGGCCTTCACCAGCACGTCGATCTCCATGGCGCGGCCGAGCTCGTAATCCTGGAGCAGCGACGGCTTGTGGTTGGGGGCGGGGCCACTGCGCGTCACGCGCTTGACCTCGGGAATGAAGTGCTGCGCGATCTCGTTGGCCTCGTTCAGCATGCGCGGGATGACGTCGGTGAAAGCGGGGTCGTCGCGCACGCCGCGCGCGGTCTGGCCGGTCAGCAGGCACAGCACCGACAGCGACATGTTGGTCAGCAGCTTTGACCAGATCGCCTCGCGGATCTCCGCCACCGGCGGCGATTCCAGCCGCGCGTCGTTCAGGACGCCGCGGAGTTTCGTGATGCGCTCGCAATTGCGGTCGTCGCATTCGCCGATCAGCAGGCGGTTGCGGTCCGGCGTGAGGTTTTGAACCACGCCGGGTGCGACCACCTCGTTGGAGGAGAAGACCACCCCGCCGACGATCCGCTCTTTCGGGATGCAGGCGCGCAGCCGCCCGCCCGGATCGAGGAAGGTAATATCGGGCGGTGTCGGGTGTCGTGGCGGCAGGCCGATCCCGTACCACCAGGGAATGCCGTTCTGCGCGAAGACGATCGCGGTGTCCTCGCCGAGCAGCGGTTTGATGCTGCTGACCAGTCCCGGAAGCGCGGTGGCTTTCAGTGTGCTGATCACGACGTCCTGCGGACCGAGCTGGGCCGGATCGCCGGAGGCGTTCACCTTGGCGCCCACCTCGGAATCGCCGACGCGCAGCTTGAGGCCGCCCGCGCGCACCGCTTCGAGATGCGCGCCGCGCATCACGCATGAGACCTCGTGGCCGGCGCGTGCGAGGCGTACCGCAAGATGACTGCCGACGGCGCCCGCGCCGAAAATGCAAATGCGCATGGTGTGATGTCCCGTCCCTGGAATCCCGTGCCTGCTGCCCGACCCCAGCATGGCACAACCCGCCATGCGATGGGCGCGACCGCCCCACCACGGAAAGATATGGATCAGGACGCGCGGCCTCGGCCATAGTGCGCGGCAAACAAACGACCGGAGGATCACCGATGACCGCCAGCCCCGTCCTGTGGACCCTCGATGCGCGCGGCGTCGCGACCGTCACCTTGAACCGGCCCGAGGTCAACAACGCCTATGACGGCGCGCTGATCGCGGGCGTGCTCGCGGCCATGGACGATCTCGGCAAGAAGCCCGGCCTTCGCGTCGTCGTGCTGCGGGGCAACGGGAAGCACTTCCAGGCCGGCGCGGACCTCAAATGGATCAACGGCGTGCGGCCGCAATCGCCTGAGGCGAACGAGGCGGCGTCCCGGGCGACGTTCGAGGCAGTGCAGCGGCTCAACACGCTGCCGATTCCGACGGTCGCGCTGGTGCAGGGCGGCTGCTTTGGTGGCGGTACCGGCGTGATCGCGGCCTGCGACGTCGTGGTCGCGGCCGACAACGCGCTGTTCTCCATCACCGAAGTGCGCTGGGGCCTGACCGCCGCGATCATCATCCCGCAGCTTTGCGACGCCATCGGCGTGCGGCAGGTGCGCCGTTACGCACTCACCGGCGAGCGTTTCGGCGCCGAGGACGCCCGCCGCATCGGCCTCGTCCATGACGTGGTGCCGCTTGCCGATCTCGATGCCGCCGGCGCCAAGGTGGTCGAGCAGTTGCTCGCCAACGGACCGGAGGCGATGGCCGAGACCAAGCGGCTGGCGCTGGAGAGCTCGTTCGGCGGAATGGCCGTGGATGATGCGGCTTACAAGCGGCTCGTGCACCTGCATTCAGTGAAACGCCAGAGCGCGGAAGCGGCGGAAGGGCTGGCGTCGTTCGCCGAGAAACGCGCGGGTAATTGGGGGCCGCGCAAGGCGTAACCGCGTCGGCTGCTCAGCAGCCGCGGCAGATGCCGTGGATGCTGCGATATACGGCCTCGTCGTCCTGGCGCATCTGCCGCACCGATTCGAGCGTCTTGCTCTCGTCGGTCGGCGTCGCGGGTTTGCGCCGCGCGGCCAGTTCTTCCTCCTGGCGCTTGTAGCAGGCTTCGCGATCGGCCTTGGCCTGGATGAAGCGGCAGTTCTGCTCCAGCGCCGAGGAGGGACCGGCAGACATCAGGACGGCGATCAGGGCAGGAAGAGCGAATTTCAAAAGCGTCGAATCCATGGCGCCTCTTCTCTCAGGTCCGATGGCCTGGAGCAACCGTCATGTTGTGACAGCAGCGCGACGGTATCACAGCGCCGCAAGCGACGTCTTGAGCTGGGTGAGCAGCGCCTGCACCGCGGCCGCATTGCGCCGCCGCTCGGGGACGGCGGCCTTCACCCACAGCTCGGGAATCGGAAAGTCGCGCAGCACCGGCTTGAGCGTGCCGGCGCGCAGGGCATCCGCAACGAGATAATGCGAGATCAGCGCGATGCCATTGCCGGCGATCGCACTGCGCGCCAGCACATGTCCCTCGTTGGAGGCGAGCAGCGGACTGACCTGGATGCTGATGCGGCCCCGCGGTCCGTCAAAAATCCATTCGGGGCCGGTCGGCAGAAAACTGAGGCAGCGATGATCGACGAGGTCGCGCGGATGCTTTGGCGTGCCGTGTTTCTTCAAGTAGGCGGGTGAAGCGCAGAGCAACCGCTTCAGCGGACATAGCGGTTCGTCGACGACACCTCCGAATGAATGCGGGAAGGCGCCGATGGCGATGTCGAAGCCCTCTGTCACTGGATCGACCGGGCGATCGATCAGCACGATCTCGAGTTTCAGTCGCGGGTTCTTGGTCTGGAAGGTGCTGAAGGCGTCGGCGAGCCGTGCCACGGTGAGCGAGGTCGGCGCCTTGATGCGCAGGTGATCGACGAGGTCGTGGCCTTTCTCGCCCATCCGCGACAGCAGGTCGGTGGCGTCGGCGACGACGCCGCGTGCGCGGTGGACATAGCGTTGACCGGCCTCGGTGAGCCGCAATTGCCGCGTCGAGCGGTGGAATAGCGGCGTGCCGATCCGCGCCTCCAACTGCGTGACGCGCTTGGCGACCACCGAGGTCGAGACGTTGAGCTTTCGCGCGGCGGCGGAAAAGCCGGCCGCATCAGCGGTGGCGAGGAAGGCCTGAAGGTTCACCAGTATGTCCATTCGACCTTTCTCGATTCACGAAAACTGATCGCGTATTTTGGTGGATTGTAGCCTCACCCGCGTTAATTCATAGTCGGGCGCAAGCAAAGGATTTTCAGGGATGGGACGCGCCATGCGGGCCACGACGATCGAGGAACCAGCACGCCAGGTGCCGCTCTACGGCGAGTATGAAGTCGTCGTGCTCGGCGGCGGACCGGCCGGCATCGTGGCGGCGGCATCAGCCGCGCGCGCGGGGCGGCGGACGCTGCTGATCGAGCGCTACGGCTTTCTCGGCGGCATGGGCACCGCAGCCGGCGTCACCAATTTCTGCGGCCTGCATGGCAATGTCTACGGCAAGGCCCACCGCCTGGTGCAGGGCATGGCCTCCGAGCTGCTCGCCCGGATCGATCGGTTGAACGGCCTGAACGCTCCGCATCTGATCCTCGGCAAGGTCTTCGCGCAGGCCTATGACACCGCCGCCTACAAGATCGCGGCCGACGAACTTCTTGCAAGCCACAAGGTGCACATCCTCTTCCACGCCCTCGGCGCCGGCGTGGTGATGGGTGACGACCGCCGCATCGACGCGCTGATGGTCGAGACCAAGGCCGGGCGGCAGGCGGTTCGCGCTGAAATCTTCATCGACTGCTCCGGCGATGGCGATCTCGCCGTCTGGGCGGGCGCGCCGTTCGAGGTCGGCGACGCGCATGGCCATCCGCTCTACCCGTCGATGATGCTCCGTCTCAACGGCATAGATCCCGAGCGGGCGGGCGAGGCCTGGCGGACCATCCCGCAATTGATGGAAAAGGCCATCGCCGCCGGCACCCACAAATTCCCGCGCAAAAGCGCGATCGTGCGGCCGCAGAAATCAGGGATCGAATGGCGGGTGAATTTCACGCAAGTAGCGCGCGAGGACGGCCACGCCATCAACGGCATCGAGCCCGACGACCTCACCCGCGGCGAGATCGAGGGCCGCAAGCAGGCGCTCGCCGCGTTCGAATTCCTGCGCACCGTGCCGGGCTTTGAAAAATCCTACATCGTCGACCTGCCGCCTCAGCTCGGCATCCGCGAGACCCGCCGCATCAAGGGTGGCTATCAGCTCAGCGGCGAGGACGTGCTGACTTGCGCCTCGTTCGAGGATTCCATCGGCGTCAATGGCTGGCCGATCGAGGCTCATGTTCCCGGCGATGTCGTGTTCACCTTCCCGCCGATCCCGGAGTCGCGTGGCTATAACGAGCTGCCCTATCGCATGCTGGTGCCCGAAGGCGTCGACAATCTCCTGGTCGCCGGCCGCTGCGCCTCGATGACCCATGAGGGGCAGTCGGCGGCGCGGGTCTCCGGTGCCTGTTTCGTCATGGGTGAGGCGGCCGGTTCCGCCGCCGCGCTGGCGCTCGACGGAAACCGGATCCCGCGTGACATCCCGGTTGAAAAATTGCAGGAAACGTTGAAACAACAGGGCGCCTTCATCGGGCGGGACCAGACCGTGCCCGAAGGGCTGTAAGAAACGACGGAGAAGCCGGATGGGTTGGGTTGCGCGGTTCGCAGTAGTTGTTCTGTTGGCGCTGACGACGATTGGATCGGCGCAGGCCGAGGAGGCGCTGAAGGCCAAGATCGGCGTGCTCAGGCTGTCTTCGTCCGCGCCCGTCTTCATCGCGCAGGACAAGGGCTACTTTCGCGAGGCCGGCCTGGAGGTCGAGCTGAAATTTTTCGATGCGGCGCAGCCGATTGCGGTTGCCACCACCTCGGGCGACGTCGATTTCGGCATCACCGCCTTCACCGCAGGTCTCTATAATCTCGCCGGCAAGGGCACGCTGAAGGTGATCGGCGGCATGAGCCGGGAGAAGGCCGGCTATCCCCTGATCGGCTATTTCGCCAGCAACAACGCCTATGCCGCCGGGCTGAAGTCGCCGAAGGACCTCGCCGGAAAACGGGTCGCGGTGACGCAGGTCGGCTCCTCCTTCCACTATTCGCTCGGCCTGCTCGCGGACAAATACGGCTTCAAGCTCGCCGACGTGAAGATCGTGCCGCTGCAATCGCTGTCGAATGCGGCGGCGGCGCTGAAGGGCGAGACGGTCGATGCCGCGCTGCTTCCGGTCTCGACCGCGCGAAAGCTGATGGACGAGGGCGGCGCGAAATTCCTGGGCTGGGTCGGCGACGAGACGCCCTGGCAATTGGGCGCGATATTCGCTTCGCCGAAGACGCTCACCAACAAGGTACTCGTCACAAAGCTGCTCGGCGCGCTCGCCAAGGCTGACCGCGAATATCACGACGTGATCCTCGCCGCCATGAAGGACGGCGTCGTGCCGATCAACGAGCGGACAAAACCGCTGCTGGAGATCATCGCGAAATACACCAATCTGCCGCTCGAGCAGGTGGTCGGCAACTGCGCCTATATCGATCCGGACGGCAAGCTCGATGTGAAGAACGTCGACAACCAGATCAAGTGGCTGCAGGAGCAGGGCTTTGCCGACAAGGGCTTTGATGCCAACGCGATCATCGCCAAGGATTTTGTGAAGGCGGATTGATGCCTCAGGCGAATAACCATCCCCGTCATCCTGAGGTGCTCGCGAAGCGAGCCTCGAAGGATGCACGGCCGGGATGCAGCGCGGCCGTCGCCCTTCGAGGCCTCCGCTTCGCTCCGGCACCTCCAGCGACAACGGCTTCGCCGTTGCGCGGGGGTGACGGATCAGGGAGCAGCGTGTGACATGGACCTGATCGCCAACCACATCACCCACCGCTTCGGCGACCTCGCCGTGCTCGACGACGTCTCCTTCACGGTCGGTGCGGGCGAGGTGGTGGCGATCGTCGGGCCGTCCGGCTGCGGCAAGAGTACGCTGCTGTCGATCCTCGGCGGGCTGCTGCAGCCGACGTCAGGCGCGCCCGAGCTGCGCGGGGCGCCGCCGGCGGACAGTCTCAATCCGCTGACCTTCGTGTTCCAGGACTTTGCGCTGCTGCCTTGGGCCACGGTGGAGGAGAATGTCGAATTCCCGCTGCTGCACACCCATCTCTCGTCGGCCGAGCGCCGCGCGCTGGTCGACGATGCCCTGCGGCGCACGGGTCTGACCGATTTCCGCAAGACCTATCCGAAGCAGCTTTCCGGCGGCATGCGCCAGCGCGTCGGCATTTCGCGCGCGCTCGCCGTCAAGCCCGCCATTCTCCTGATGGACGAGCCGCTCTCGGCGCTGGATTCGCAGACCCGCGAGCTGTTGATGGAAGATTTTGTCCGCCTGCTCGCCGACGGCGGCATGGGCGCAGTCTACGTCACGCACAATCTCGAAGAGGCGGCGCGGCTCGCCGACCGCATCGTCGTGCTGTCGCGGCGGCCGGGGCGTATTCGCGAAGTCGTGACCGTGCCGATGACGCGCGCGGCGCGTGGTGAGACGTCGGCGCGGGAAAAGCTGCTCGCGCTCCAGAACCAGATCTGGTCGCTGATCCGTAACGAGGCCATCGATGCCGAGCGCGAGGTCCAGCATGCTTGATCGTGCGGCAACGGAAACATCGGCGAAGGACGAAACGACCCGGCGCGTCCGCTTCCGCGGCGCGGGGTTCGTGCCCGCGAGCAGCCGTTTCGGCGGCTGGATCGCGCTCGCGCTCGTCATCGCGGTGTGGCAGGCGGCCGGCAGTGCCGGTCTCGTCAATCCGCTGTTCCTGCCAGCCCCGTCGGCGATCGCGCGCGCGATCTATGAGCTCGCGATTTCGGGGGCGCTCTGGCAGCACCTTTCCGCTTCGCTGCTGCGCATCGGTGTCGGCTGGCTGCTGGGAACGGCGGCGGGCGTGGCCGTCGGCTTCGCCATCGGCCTGTCGCGCCTTGCGCGCAGTGTCGGCATCACGTTCATCTCCGCCTTGTTCCCGATCCCGAAGATCGCGCTGCTGCCGCTGCTGATCCTCTGGCTCGGCATCGGCGAAGAGCCGAAGATCGCGACCATTGCACTCGGCGTGTTCTTCTCGACCGCGATCTCGGTCTATAGCGGCGTCGATGCCGTGCCGCGCAATCTCATCCGCATGGCGCAGAGTTTCAATGTGCCGTTCGCCACCATCGTTCGGAAGGTGATCTGGCCGGGCGCGCTGCCCTCGATCCTCGCCGGCTTCCGCATCACCGCCTCGGTCGCGCTGCTGCTGGTCGTCAGTGCCGAGATGATCGGCGCCCAGTACGGCATCGGCGCCTTCGTGCTCCAGGCCGGCAATCTCATGCAGACGGATCAGTTGCTTGCGGGCGTCGTGATCCTGTCGGTGTTCGGGCTGGCGGTCGGGAAGGTGATCAATCTGCTCGAGACGAAGCTGTTGCACTGGCGATAGCTTCGCCGGGAGGACGGAGCCGTAGGGTGGGCAAAGCGCAGCGTGCCCACCGCGTCCACCTCATTCGCAGGGAATGGTGGGCACGGCGCAGGTGCGCCTTTGCCCACCCTACGAAGGTAAGCCCTCACGCATTCCCGCGATCCTCGCGGAACAGATCGAGCTTCTGCTGCACGGGGCGGTCGGAGAAGCTGAACAACACGGCGTCCGCGTCGGCCTCATGCGTGACCCAGTGCCAGCTTGGCACCACGAACAGATCGCGCGGGCCCCACTCGAACGTCGCCTCGCCGATGCGGGTGCGACCCTTGCCTTCGATCGGACAGAACACGGTCGCGTCGGTCGAGCGGTAGCGTGCGGTCGTAAAACCCTTCGGCAGCAGCTGGATGAAAGTGCCGATGGTCGGCATCGCGAAATCGCCAGTCTCGGGATTGCTGAATTTCAGCTTCAGGCCATGGCAGGCATCCCACTCCTCGCGCGCCTTGGCGCTTTCCAGCGCCTCGCGGGTGTAGGCATAGGGATAGCTGAAGATCGGCGAGGTCTTCGAACTCCGCTTCCCGTCGACGGGCAAGAGATTGTGGCCGTAGCGGGCAAAGCTGTCGCCGGCCGGCTTCGTGATCTTCTGCTGGTCCTCCTTGGAGCCTTCCGCAAAGGAGCAGTCGAAGAACTGCACCAGGGGGATGTCGAGGCCGTCGAGCCAGAACATCGGCTCGTTGGTTTCGTTGGAATGATCGTGCCAGGTCATCGACGGCGTGATGATGAAGTCGCCGGGCTCCATCGCGGTGCGCTCGCCGTCGACCGCGGTGTGCGCGCCCTTGCCCTCGAGCACGAAGCGCAGCGCCGACTGGCTGTGCCGGTGCGCGGGCGCGACGTCGCCGGGCACCACCATCTGCACGCCGGCATAGAGCGACGTCGTGATCTTGGATTGCCCGCGCAGGCCCGGATTTTCCAGGACCAGCACGCGCCGCTCGGCTTCCTTGGCGGTGATTAGCTTGCCGGCTTCTGTCATGTAGTCGCGGATGACGTCGAACTTCCAGAGATGCGGCCGGCAGGCGCTCCTCGGCTCCGGCGTGATCAGGTCGCTCATGACAGTCCAGAGCGCGGTGAGATTTTCGCCGTCGATCTTCCGGTAGAACGCCTCGCGTTCCGGCGTCTTGGTCACGGCTTCCATGGCGCGCCTCCTGTTTGTTTTCTAATTTGACAGTATACTTACGATCTGGGTAGCGTCAATCAGTGATGAATGCTAGACGCCGTCATTCCGGGGCGCGCCGCAAGGCGCGAGCCCGGAATCCATACTCCCGATGGTGGTTATGGATTCCGGGCTCGACGCTGGCGCGTCGCCCCGGAATGACAGACTAAAAAGAGAGGGAGGGTTCCGATGAAGCTGCACGGCTATTTCCGCTCCAGCGCCGCCTATCGCGTGCGGATCGCGCTGAACCTGAAGGGGCTCGGCGCCGAGCATCTGCCGCATCATTTGCGCAAGGGCGAGCAATGCGCGCCCGCCTATCTCGCCATCAACCCGCAGGGGCTTGTGCCGGCACTGGAGAGCGATGCGGGTGCGGTGCTGACCCAGTCGGTCGCCATCATCGAATGGCTCGATGAGACCCATCCGAACCCGCCGCTGCTGCCGAAGGATCCGCTGCAACGTGCCAAGGTGAGGGCGTTCGCGCTAGCGATCGCCTGCGACACCCATCCGGTCCAGAACCTGAAAGTGCTGGCACGGCTGCGTGAGCTCGGTTTGCCCGAGGAGAAGGTCCAGGACTGGGCGGCCTGGGTCAACCGCGAGGGCCTGTCAGCTTGCGAAACGCTGATCAAGGACGAGCCGGGGCCGTTCTGCTTCGGCGACGCGCCGACGCTCGCCGATCTCTGCCTCGTGCCGCAGCTCGGCAACGCGCGCCGCTTCGGCGTCGACGTCTCAGCCTATCCGCGCCTGCTCCAGGCGGAGGCTGCCGCGAAGGCGCTGCCGGCCTTCGCCAGCGCCGCGCCGGAGAAGCAGCCCGATGCCGAGTAAGCCGCCGCTGCCGATCACCATGGACGCGGTCTATGCCGCGCCGGGCTATCTGTTCCGGCGCATGCAGCAGATCGCGGTCTCGATCTTCATGGAGGAGTGCCGAAGCTTCGATCTCACGCCGGTGCAATATGCGGCGCTGATCGCGATCCACACCCACCCCGGGATCGACGCGACGCGGCTCTCGGCGGTGATCGCCTTCGACCGCTCCACGCTCGGCAGCGTGATCGAGCGGCTTCAGGCCAAAGACTATATCGAGCGCAAGCCGGCGCCCGAGGACAAGCGGATCAAGCTGCTTTATCTGACCAAGCCAGGTGCCGCCATCCTGCGTGACATCATCCCCGCCGTCGAGCGCGCTCAGGCGCGCATGCTGGAGCCGCTGAAGCCCGCCGACCGCAAGGCGCTGATGGGACTTTTGGTGCAGCTCGTCGACCTCAACAACGAGGCCTCGCGCGTGCCGTTGCGCGCCGAGGATGCACTGGAGCATCTGGGGAAGTCGGGGTGAGGGGGAGTGTGGAGATGTGGTGACGCTGTCGCCCTTATCTCCGCCGTCATTCCCCGCGAAAGCGGGGAATCCAGTACGCCGCGGCTTCTCCGTATCCTCACCGTCTCTGGAATGCTGGATCGCCCGCCTTCGCGAACGATGACACTGCGAGTGTCGTTACGCGTCGCGTACCTTACTGTCGCCCTCACATCCTCAGCAATGCCTGCCGATCAATCTTCCCCGTGCCCGTTTTCGGCAGTTCGTCGATGAAGATCACCTCGCGCGGATATTTGTACGGCAGCAGCTTGCCCTTCACATAGTCCTGGAGCCGTCGCGTCGTCTCGCTCTGGTCGACGCCCCGCCGGTTCATCACCACGACTGCCTTCAATGTCATGCGCCGGTCGGGTAGCTCGGCCGCGAAAACGGCGCATTCGCGAATCTCGGGGTGATCGGCCAGGCACAGCTCGACCTCGAGCGGATAGACCCACTGGCCGGAGATTTTTACGAGATCATCGGCGCGGCCGCGGAAGAAGTGGAAGCCGTCGGAATCGCGCACGAAGCGGTCGCCGGTGTAGATCCAGCCGCCCTCGCGGATGGTCTCGGCGGATTTGTCCGGCCTGTTCCAGTACAGCGGCGTGTTGGAATCGCCGCGCACCCACAAGATGCCTTCCTCGTCGTCGCCGACCTCGCGGCCGTCCTTGTCCAGAAGCGCAACCTCGTAGCCGGGCACGCGCAAGCCCGCGGCGCCGAGCTTCTTCTGCTCCGCCCGGTTGGAGAGATAGATGTGCAGCACCTCGGTCGAGCCGAGGCCCTCGACGATTTCGAGGCCGGTGAGCTTCTTCCAGCCGTTGAAGACCTCGGCCGAGAGCACCTCGGCCGCGGAGAGCGCCATGCGCAGCGACGAGAAGTTCGTCTCGTCCGCGCCCTCGGCCTTGGTCAGCGAGGTGTAGAGCGTCGGCAGGCCGAAGAACACCGTCGGCTTGTACTGTTCGATCGCCGCGAAGATCGCCGCGGGCTTCGGCTGGCCCGGGAGGAGCAGCGTCGCGGCACCGGCCGAGAACGGGAAGGTAATGGAATTGCCGAAGCCATAGGCGAAGAAGATTTTTGGCACCGAGAAGCAGATGTCGTCCGGCGTCAGCTTCAGCACGTTCTGCGCGAAGGCGAGGTCGCTATAGGCCATGTCGTGCTGGAGATGCACGATGCCCTTGGGCCGGCCGGTCGACCCCGAGGAGTACATCCAGAACGCCATCTCGTTGCGTTCCGTTGCGGCTTCCGCGAGCTCGGCCGGGAATTGCGCGAGCCAGCCTGCAGCAGCGATCGCTCTCGGCGCGGCCGTGTCGCCCGCCTCGCCATTGACGACGATCAGCGTGCGCAGAGAGGTGTCCTTGCAGGCCTCCGCGTTGAAACGCGCCGCGAATTCGGCATCCGCCACCGCAACGCTCGCGCCGGAATCGGCGAGATAGAATTGCAGCAGGTCCGGCGGCGTCAGCGTATTGATCAGCAGCGGCACGAAGCCGGCGCGCACCGCGCCAAAGAAGGCGGCGGGATAACACGGCGTGTCATCGAGGAACAGCAGCACGCGATCGCCGCGGTGCAATCCCAGCGAGGCGAAGCCGTTGCCCCACCGGCCAGCTTCCGAGCAGAGCTCGGCATAGGTGCGCGTGCCGGCAGGGCCGATTAGCGCGACCTTGTCGCCGCGTCCCCTCGCGAGGTTGTCGAACAGCACGCGGCTCGCATTATAGATTTGCGGAACGGCAAAGCCGATCTCGCGCGCGCCCGGGCTGTCGCCGGGCACCTGGTCACGGATCTCGCTGCTCATGCCGCATCTCCACCGTTCTTGGCGGCCTCATACTGGGCCATGAACGCCGGCGACATCGCGCGCAGCCTGGAATCGTCGATGCGCCCGGACCGGGTGATGTAGCTGTAGGCAAAGTCCATCAGGTCGAGCTTCATGTGGTCGGCGAAATGCTCGTACCAGCCGGCCGAGGTGCGTGCGGCATCGACGAGCTTCTGCACGACCGGCTTGCGTTCGGCCTGATAGCGCTGCAGCGCGGTCGCGAGGTGCGCATCCGATTCCAGCGCCTTGACCAATGCAATCGCGTCCTCGATCGCGAGCCGCGTGCCCGAGCCGATCGAGAAATGCGCCGAGTGCAGGGCATCGCCGATCAGAACCATGTTCTTGAACGACCAGTGCTCGTTCCAGACCCACGGGAAATTGCGCCAGACCGACTTGTTGGAGACCAGGCAGTGGCCGCCGAGCGTATCCGCAAAGACCTCCTCGCAGACGCCTTTGGACTGCTCAAGGTCCTTGTAGGCGAAACCGTAGGCGTGCCAGGTCGCGTGGTCGCACTCGACCAGGAAGGTGCTCATGGTCGGCGAATAGCGGTAGTGGTGGGCGTTGAAGGTACCGCGGTCGGTCCTCACGAAGGTCTGCGACAGCGTGTCGAAGCGCTTTGAGGTTCCGTACCAGACGAACTTGTTGGAGGAATAGGACAGCGAGGTGCCGAAATCGCCTTCGAAGGCGCGGCGCACCAGCGAGTTCAGGCCGTCGGCGGCGACGATCAGATCGTGGCCGTTGAGCTGGTCGATCGCCTGAACTGGCGTGTCGAAGCGCGAGGTGACGCCGGCATCGAGCGCGCGTTGCTGCAGGAGCTTCAGGAGATCGAGCCGCCCGATCGAGGAGAAGCCGACGCCGTCGATGGCGACGCTGTCGCCGCGCAGGTTCAGCGTGATGTTCTCCCAGCTCTCCATATGCGGTGCGATCGCATCGACCGTCTCGGGGTCATCAGCGCGCAGGAAGTCCAGCGCCTGGTCGGAGAACACGACGCCGAAGCCCCAGGTCGCGTCGGCCGGGTTCTGTTCGAACAGGTCGACTTGATCGTCGGGGTGACGCTTTTTCCAGAGATAGGCGAAGTAGAGCCCTCCCGGCCCCCCGCCAATCACGGCGATCCGCAACGTCTGCCTCCCTAATTGACAGTATACTTACTATCTCGAGCTAGACTAATCTGCTCCGGCCTCCCGCGCCAGAGGAATTATCGGCAAGCCGTGGCACGCCGGAACATGATCCGGCCGCGCGTATGACGCGATTCCGAAACCATCATCGGGCGAGCATAGCCAAAGTGGGATGGCTTGAACACCCGGGGCGTCAGACGCAGCGCTTCGCCCAGATTCCGTTCACCAGCCCGGTCGTGCACCGGACCGCCGGTACTGGCTTGCGGACGACGACGGCGCCTCTCGCTCCGGCAGTTCCGGTGGTGTCGACGCGGGCGTGCGAAATCGCTTCGCGCACGCCGCCAGATTTTGCGCGCTGCCGCGCGTACGGTCCTATCGTGCCGCGAACGGCGCGAGAACCTGCTTGCACGCGGGCGACAGCGATGCCGCGTTGGATGCAAGGCATTGCGCGATGCGGCCGCCGCCGGGTGCAATGCCGGCGCACAGCGAGTTGATGTCGCCGCCGCAGGCGGAGCGCACGATGAACAGTTCTTCGCGCAAGCGCAGGGGCCGCAGCACGATCACCGTCGGAGCTGCCGCAGGTGCCGCCGCCGGAGCCGCGCCAGTGGCGCCTGCCGGCGCGGCCGCCGTTGCGCCGCCGCCGGCCGCGGCGCTCACGGCCTTCTCGCAGGCCGGCGACACCTTGGCCTCGTTCTTCTCCAGGCATTCGAGCGCCGCCGCGCCGCCCGGCTGAACGCCGGCGCAGACCTTGGGATAGTCGCCGCGGCAGGCGCTCCTGATCGCCGCGACTTGTGCGCTGCTCGGCTGCTTGGCCGCCGTGGTCTTGGGAGCCTCGGTCTTGGATGCGGCCCTCGGAGCCTCCGTTGCCGCTTCAGTCTTTGCTGGTTCAGATTTGGCAGGTTCGGATTTGGCAGGTTCGGATTTAGCCGGCTCGGCTTCGGTTTTGGGCGCGGCCGAAGGCTCGACCGCGCGGACCGCGGTCTGGCATCCCGATGACAGGCTGGACATGTTCTTATGGAGACATTGGTATGCTTCCACGCCACCGGGCGTTACGCTCGAGCAGTGCGCCATGAAGTCCGAGCGGCATGCGGACCGGATGGCGCTCTTCTGCGCCTCGGTCGGCGCTTGCGCGAATGCGCTTGTTGCGGTTGCGAACAGTGCCGCCGCCAGCAACGCCTTGCGCGTTGAGACATGTTTCAACGTGTTGAACATCTGACTGAATTCCTGCCCTGTCGGTGACGCCGACGATTTTTTGAAAGGTAATGCAATCGCAATCATCGCGAGTGATACCTCGCAAGCGGTATCATTGGTCGCTTCGGCCTCTACCGCAAGTAGATTGTGCCGGTGAAATTGCGACGTAACGACGTCGTCAGAGCCTGACCATGCGCTTGCCGCGGTTCTCGCCCGCGAGCAATCCGATCAGCGCCCTCGGCGTGTTCTCCAGCCCATCGATGATGTCCTCCTGGACTTTCAGCTTGCCGGATTTGACCCAGGCCTGGAGATCGGCGAGCGCGCGCTGGCTCTGCTTCATGTAGTCCATCACGATGAAGCCCTGCATCACGAGCCGTTTCACCACGATCAGCCCGGGCACGCCGCGCGGGCCATGCGCGGAGGGTGTGCCGTCATATTGCGAGATCGCCCCGCAGCAGGCGATGCGGCCGTAATTGTTCATTTGCGGCAGGCAGGCTTCCAGAATGTCGCCGCCGACATTGTCGAAATAAACGTCGATGCCGTTGGGGGCGGCCGCGCGCAGCGCCTTGAACACCGCACCGTCCTTGTAATCGACCGCGGCATCGAAGCCGAGTTCCGAGGTCAGCCAGTTGCACTTGTCCGCGCCGCCGGCGATGCCGATCACGCGACATCCCTTGATCTTGGCGATCTGCCCGACGATCGAGCCGACCGAGCCCGCGGCGGCCGAGACCACGACGGTCTCGCCCTCCTTGGGCTTGCCGATCTCCAGCAGGCCGAAATAGGCGGTGAGGCCGGCGATGCCGAACACGCTGAGAAGATGCGTGAGCGGCTCGAGCTTCGGCATTTTCGTCAGATGCTTTGCGGAAACTGCGGCATACTCCTGCCAGCCGGTGTCGCCGAACACGATGTCGCCGGGCGCAAGCCCCGGCGCCTTCGAGTTCACGACCTCGGCGATGGCGCCGCCCGCCATGACGCTGTTGGCCTCGACCGCGGAGCGGTAGGTCGCGCCGTGCATCCAGGCGCGGTTGGCGGCGTCGAGCGAGATGTATCGCACGCGCAGCAGGGCCTCGCCGTCGTTCGGCTCCGGCACCGCGTTCTCCACCATCTTGAAATGTTCGGGACCGAGCTTGCCGCTCGGCTTTTCCACCAGAAGAATCTGACGATTGACGTTCGCGCTCATGGTGTTCCCCTCTTCAATTGTCTGACGATTATTGGTGCAGCTGCCGCAAGGAAAAGGTGCAAGCCGCATTCGTTGTGCGCTGCATGAAGGCTAGAGCGCGGACTTCCGTTTCGCAACGGGAACATCGAGGCGTCGCAACCGCACGCCAAGCGTGTTGCGGAGTCGTCATAACTGCGACATCATGAAGCGCCGGTGTACGTGGGGGTAAGCGATGTCGAACAGGTTTACGCAATACATTCTGGCCGCGATGGTGCTGGGCATCGTCATGGGTTCGGCAATCTACAACTTCCTGCCCGACACGCGCGCCGAGTGGGCGTCGTCCATCAACCTGATCGCCATGATGTTCCTGCGCCTGATCAAGATGATCATCGCGCCTTTGGTGTTCGCGACCCTGGTCGGCGGCATCGCCCATATGGGCTCGGGCTCCAAGCTCGGGCGCATCTTCGCCAAGACCATGGGCTGGTTCGTCAGCGCCTCCTTCGTGTCGCTGATGCTGGGCCTCGTCATGGTCAATCTGCTTCAGCCTGGCGCGAACTTCCCCGGTACGCTGCCGGACAAGGCGCAGTCCACCGGCCTGCCGGTCTCTGCCTTCTCGATCGAGAAATTCCTGACCCATCTGATCCCGACCTCGATCGCGGACGCGATGGCGCAGAACGAGATCCTGCAGATCGTGATCTTCGCCGTGTTCTTCTCGGTGGCAATGGGCGCGATGCCCGAGCGTTCCAAGCCGATCCTGGCGCTGATCGACGACATCTCCCACATCATGCTCAAGGTCACGAGCTATGTGATGCTTTTCGCGCCGCTCGCGGTCTGGGCCGCCATCACCGCAACGGTGGCCAGGAACGGCCTCCTGGTGCTGTGGAAGCTGGTCGTCTTCATGGGCGGCTTCTATCTGTCGCTACTGATCCTGTGGGGCATCCTGGTGGTCGTCGGCTTCATCGTGATCGGGCCGCGCTACAGCCATCTGCTGCGGCTGATCCGCGAGCCGCTGATGATCGCGTTCTCGACCGCGAGCTCGGAGGCGGCGTACCCGAAGACGCTGGAGGGCCTGACCAGGTTCGGCGCCTCCTCGCGGATCTCGAGCTTCGTGCTGCCGCTCGGCTACTCCTTCAACCTCGACGGCACGATGATGTACTGCACCTTCGCGAGCATCTTCATTGCGCAGACCTACCACATCGAGATGTCGCTTGCGACGCAGCTCGCGATGCTGGCGACGTTGATGATCACCTCGAAGGGCGTCGCCGGCGTGCCGCGCGCCTCGCTGGTGGTGATCGCATCCACGCTCGCCCAGTTCGGCATTCCCGAGGCAGGCCTGTTGATGATCATGGGCATCGACACCTTCCTCGACATGGGCCGTAGCGCCACCAACGTGATCGGCAACTCGCTCGCCACCGCGGTGGTGGCGAAGTGGGAAGGCGAGCTCGGGCCCGAGCATGCGCTCGGACCCGATGAGGCCGTACCGGGCGACATGGTGCCCGGCGAGGTGCCGGCGATGGCCGGCCATTGATGGGAGTGCCTCATGCGCCCTTCAACGATGATCGCGGGCGGACTGTTGCTGGCGGCGAGTCTGCTGGCAACCGGCGCCTGCGCCCAGAGCGGCGGCAGCGAAGGACTTAGCCCGACGCTGTCGGCGATCAAGAACGCGCACACCGTGCGGCTCGGTTACCGCGAGAGCTCGCTGCCGTTCTCCTTCCTCGACCAGGCGGGCCGTCCGATCGGCTACAGCCTCGAGCTCTGCGAGGCCATCGTCGAGGAGATCGGCACCGAGGTCGACGATCCCAACCTGAAGATCGAATACGTCAAGGTCACTTCCGACGACCGCATCGACGCGGTGCTTCAGAACAAGATCGATCTGGAATGCGGCTCGACCACGGCCAATGCCGAGCGCGGCAAGCGCGTCGCTTTCTCGCCTTTGATGTTCGTCGCCGGCACCAAGCTGATGGTGCCGAAGGCATCCAACGTCGCCGCGATCACTGACCTGAAGGGCAAGACCGTGGTGGTGACGAAAGGCACCACCAACGAGCAGGCGATGCATGCGGCCGACAAGAAGTTCTCGCTCGGCCTGAACATCGTGACCTCGCCGGACCATGAGCAGTCGTTCCAGATGCTCGCCGACGGCAAGGCGGACGCGTTCGCGACCGACGACATCCTGCTCTATGGCCTGATCGTGCGTCACAAGGCGCAGGACAAGTTCCGCGTCACCGGCGACTACCTCTCCTACGATCCCTACGGCATCATGTTCCGCAAGGGCGAGCCGCAGCTCTCCGCCGTGGTCGAGCGCACCTTCCGCAAGCTCGGCTCCAACCACGATCTGGTGCCGCTCTACAACAAATGGTTCATCGCACGGCTTCCCACCGGCGAGCGTCTGAACGTGCCGATCTCGCTGCAACTGGAAGAGGCGTTCAAGGCGATGGACGATTCGGCCAGCGCGAATAATTAGCTTGCTTGCGTTGCTGTGATCGCGCCGCGATCTCGCTGCTATCCCTTCTGCCCTTGTGGGAGAAGGTGGCGCGAAGCGCCGGATGAGGGGTTGCTTCCGCAAGTTCTGTTGCGAGAAGCTCCCGCGCGGAGAGAGACCCCTCACCCGGCTTCGCCGCATGAATTCAACCAGTACTCTCGCCAAACACCCGATCCAGCGCCGCATCATACGTCGCCTGCACGAGGTCCGGATACAGCTTCGCCAGCGCCTCCATCATCACGCCGGAATTGATCTCGAGCACCTGCCAGGCGCCATCGACACGGACCACGTCGACCGATGCGAAGGCGATGCCGATGGCGCTTGCGGCGTCGATGGCGAGTTTCACGCAAGCTGCCCGCACTTCGTCGTCATTGACTAGCACCGGCTGCGCGCCGGCGTCGAGATTGTGCCGCCACGTCAGGACGCGCCGCTCGCCCCTGGGCGCGACCGCGTCCAGTGCCGCTGCATCGAGTTGGTTGAGTTGCTCCTCTTGTCCTGTCGCACGCGCCAAATCGCGCACGCTGTGCACACCGTCGCCGACGACCGACGGCCGCTCCTTGCGGTAGACGATCAGCGGCGTCCGATCGAGCAGGATCACGCGGATCTCCTGTTCGATCTCGACATAGGGCGAGATGACGAGGCCGAGGCTCGACGCAAAGACTTCGCTGACGGCGCGATCGAGTTGATCGGGGCTCGTCGCCCAAAACACGGAGCGGCCCGACGTCCCCTCATTGGGCTTCACCACCACGCCCCGTGGATTTTGCGCCAGCAGCGCCAGCATCGCCTCGCGCCAGCCGGTCTCCGCAACATGCTCGCCCAGGCTGGGATTGAGGAAGAGGCGATGGGCAATGCAGGGCACGCCGCTGAGCGACAGCACCTCCGCGGTTGCGGATTTGTCGTTGGCAAGGCGATGCGCGATGGCGCTGTTGAGGCCGATATCGTACCCAAAGGCGAAGTGGCGCCGCTCGCCTCGGCGCATCGCGATCAGCCAGCCGCCGGAGCGGACATCGACTGTGATGCCATGGTTCGCGCAATAGCGCCTGATCGCCTGAACGAAGATCCGCTCGCCGCCTGCCATGTGTCCAAGTCGTTCCTGTCGCCAGAAGCCGCAAAAATGCGGGAAACGGCGCCAAAGGGAGTGAAAATCAGAGCTATTCTTAATGAAATTCTCGCGAGCGAAACGGAAATTATCTGCTGCGCGGAAGGTCCTTTGAGCAAAGAAATTGCCGCAATGCAGCTATCCAGAGGAAATCGTTAATTTTCCTGTCAAATCAACGGCCAATGCCGGTTTGACCGGCGTCAATTACAGCCGGATCGAGGTTGATTATTAGCCTCAATGGCGTAGATCACACACGCGAAATCCTCCGCCATGGCAAGTGGTGTTCGCCTCGCTTGCAGAGGCCGGGCAACGCTTTTGTCCAAAACCCGCAAATATTCGGAATGTCGAAAAAATGAGCGCGTTTTACCGAGAGAAGGTTCTTTCCGTCCATCACTGGACCGACACGCTGTTCAGCTTCCGTGCCACCCGCGACACCGGCTTCCGCTTCCAGAACGGCCAGTTCGCGATGATCGGCCTCGAGGTCGATGGCCGCCCGCTGCTGCGCGCCTACAGCATGGCGAGCGCCAATCACGAGGAAGAGCTCGAGTTCTTCTCGATCAAGGTCCAGGACGGCCCGCTGACCTCGCGCCTGCAGAAGATCAAGGAAGGCGACACCATCCTGGTCGGCCGCAAGGCGACCGGCACGCTCGTGACCGACAACCTCATTCCCGGCAAGCGGCTGCTGCTGCTGTCGACCGGCACCGGCCTCGCGCCGTTCGCCAGCCTGATCAAGGACCCTGACGTCTATGACCAGTACGAGACCATCGTCCTGGTGCATGGCTGCCGCCAGGTCTCAGAGCTCGCCTATGGCGAGCAGCTCGTCGCAGGCCTTCGCGATGACGAATTGTTCGGGCCGCTGCTCTCCGAGAAGCTGGTCTATTACCCGACCGTGACCCGCGAGCCGTTCCGCAATCGCGGCCGCATCACCGATCTCATCAACTCCGAGCAGCTCTTCAACGATATCGGCCAGTCCCCGCTCGACATCGCCACCGACCGCATCATGATGTGCGGCAGCCCGGCGATGCTGGAGGAGCTGCGCGTCATGTTCGAAGGCCGCAGCTTCATCGAAGGTGCGGGCAACAAGCCCGGCCATTTCGTGATCGAGAAGGCGTTCGTGGAGCGGTGATCGCCGCTCCAGCGAGGGCCCTTCTTCACCTTCCTCCCCCGACTTTGTTATTGGCCCCCGTCGCGGGGGCCTTGTTATAAGCTCGCTCCAAAATCTCGCGCCGATGTTGCGCCGCGAGAGGGGGAGCTGCGCACGTCTTGTCCGTGACCGATCATGATCGTTCGGCAAAGCCGACCGCCTTCGTGCTGGCGGGCGGTGGCAGCTTTGGGGCGATCCAGGTCGGCATGATGCATTCGCTGGCCAAGCACGGGGTCGTCGCGGATTTCGTGGTCGGCTCCAGCGTCGGCGCGATCAACGGCGCCTACTACGCCGGCGATCCCTCGCTCAAGGGCGTCCTCCGCCTGGAGGCGCTGTGGCGCGGCCTGAAGCGCCGCGACGTCTTCCCGGTCACCTGGCGGACCCTGCTCGGCTTCGTGTGGCGGCGGGATTTTCTGATCCCCCATGACGGCATCCGCAGGCTCGTCGAGGATCACCTGCCTTATCGCAATCTCCAGGAGGCCCGGCTTCCCATCCACATCGTCACCACTGATTTCATCTCCGGCGAGAGCGTGGTGCTGTCGGAGGGCCCGGCGGTGGAGGCGATCCTGGCGTCGACCGCGATCCCCGGCGCCTTCACGCCGGTGCATTACCGCAACCGTTTCCTCGCCGACGGCGCGATCTCCTCGAACACGCCGATTCGGGTCGCGATTCAGAAGGGCGCAAAGCGGCTGATCGTGTTGCCGACCGGGCATGCCTGCGCGACCGAGAATCCCCCGGTGGGCGCCGTTGCCAACGCCTTGCACGCCCTGACGCTGCTGATCGCGCGGCAACTGGTCAGCGAGCTGGAAGGGCTGGCTTCCGACATCGAGTATGTCGTGGTGCCGCCGCTCTGTCCGCTGGTGGGCTCGCCTTACGATTTTTCGCGGACCGACGACCATATCGAGCGCGCCATCAAGAGCACCGACGCCTGGCTCGCACAGGATGGCCTCGATCGGCACGGCCATATTCCCCACGAGGCGATGCCGCATGGTCACTGACCTGTCATCTTTTGCAGCGCAAAAGCCCTGCCCATCGGATGGATTGATTTGCGCCGGCCGAATTCGGTAGCCTGAAACCTCAGCCGCGTCACAACCGCAAGAGGGCGTCGGCAATAATGTATCCCGTCATTTTCGACGAGAGGATGTAATCGTGGCCGACAATAACAAAGCGCAAACCTCGCCGCAGGCGGAAGAGAGTGTCGTGGAGACTCTGCTGCTCCCATTCTCGCCGCGCTTCATCGTCCTGACGATCTGCGCGGTCGTCACCGCGCTGCTGATCGGCATCGGCATCGCCGACCACAAGATCTTCGACATCCTGCTGATCCCGATCCTGATCTTCGGCGCGCTGACGCTGCTCGGCATTCGCGATCTGCTCCAGAAGAGCCACGCGGTCCTGCGCAACTACCCGATCTCGGCGCATATCCGGTTCCTGCTCGAGGAGATCCGGCCCGAGATGCGGCAGTATTTCTTCGAGAGCGAGAAGGACGGCATGCCGTTCTCGCGTGACACCCGCGCGGTGGTCTATCAGCGCGCCAAGATGGAGCTCGACAAGCGTCCGTTCGGCACCCAGGAGGACGTCTATCGCGAGGGCTACGAGTGGATGCACCATTCGGTCTCGCCCAAGGCGCATGCCGAGGAGAAATTCCGCATCACCATCGGCGGCCCCGACTGCAAGAAGCCCTACTCGGCGTCGGTGTTCAACATTTCCGCGATGAGCTTCGGTGCGCTCAGTCCGAACGCCGTGCGCGCGCTGAACGCCGGCGCGAAGAAGGGCGGCTTCGCGCATGACACCGGGGAGGGCGGCTTCAGCCCCTATCACCGCGAGATGGGCGGCGACATCATCTGGGAGATCGGCTCGGGCTATTTCGGTTGCCGTCATAGCGACGGCAGCTTCGATCCGGAGGCGTTCGCGCGCGTATCGAGCGAAGACCAGATCAAGATGGTCGAGCTCAAGATCAGCCAGGGCGCCAAGCCGGGCCATGGCGGCGTGCTGCCGGCCGCCAAGGTTTCCGAGGAGATTTCCAAGATTCGCGGCGTCTCGATGGGCGAGGACTGCATCTCGCCGGCCTCGCACCGCGCGTTCTCGACCCCGGTCGGCATGATGCAGTTCGTCGCCGAGATGCGCAGGCTGTCTGGCGGCAAGCCGGCCGGCTTTAAGCTGTGCATCGGTCACCCCTGGGAATTCCTGGCGATCTGCAAGGCGATGCAGGAGACCGGCATCTATCCGGATTTCATCGTCGTCGACGGCAATGAGGGCGGCACCGGCGCCGCGCCGCTGGAGTTCATGGATCATCTGGGCATGCCGATGCGCGAGGGCGTCAATTTCGTCCACAACGCGCTGGTCGGCATCAATGCGCGCGACCGCATCAAGATCGGCGCGTCCGGCAAGATCGCCACCGCCTTCGACATGGCGCGCGCGATGGCGATCGGCGCCGATTGGTGCAATTCGGCGCGTGGCTTCATGTTCTCGCTCGGCTGCATCCAGTCGCTGAGCTGCCACACCGACCGCTGCCCGACGGGCGTGGCGACGCAGGATCCGACCCGGGCGCGCGCGCTCTATGTGCCGCTGAAGATCGACCGCGTGCACAATTATCACCACGCGACGTTGCATTCGCTGGCCGAGCTGATCGCCGCAGCCGGCCTCGACCATCCGCAGCAGTTGCGCCCGATCCACTTCACCCAGCGCAACTCGACGACCGAGGTGCGGTCCTTCGCGCAGCTCTATCCATCGCTGCGCCCGGGCGAGCTGCTCGAAGGCACGGAAGATGCGCGCTTCCGCGACGCCTGGCGGATGGCGCGGGCCGAGACCTTCCAGCCGGCGCTCTGAGGCGCCGGCCCCACCACAGATGCCGGTGAGCTTTCGGCGGGGTAAACTTGCCGCGAGCGGCGCGGGGGCTTAACGTCCGATTCAACTTTAGGTATAGATTCGCCCCATGGATGAACGCCGCGACAAAGCCAGGCACCGTGTGCTGAAGGCCGGAACGATCGAGTTCGGCGGCGGCGCGATCGATTGCACGGTGCGCAACCTCTCCGACACCGGCGCCGCGCTCGACGTCACCAGTCCAGTCGGCATCCCCGAGCATTTCACACTGGTTGTTCCCGCCGACGGCAGGCATCTGGCCTGCCATGTCGTCTGGCGCAAGGAGAAGCGGATCGGGGTGAAATTCGACTGAGGGGTTTGCGTTTGGCCTGAGCTCGAACCCAAGCTGTCGTCCCGGATCTGCGCTCCGCTTCGCTGCGCTTGTCCGGGACGACGAGCGGAGATCGGTGCGGCGCCTTACTCTACGCCCACCTCACGCGGCCGCCTGCGCATCCCTCCGGCTCGCCAGAATCTTGTCGATCCTCCGGCCGTCCAGATCGACCACCTCGACATGCCAGTTGCCGAGGTCGAAGGCATCGCCGACATTCGGCAGCACGTTGAAATGTTGCAGCACGAGGCCCGCGACGGTGTTGTAGCGGTGTGGCGGCAGCTCGATGCCGAGGAGCTCGCCGAATTCGTCGACCGGCATCCAGCCGGAGATCAGCAGCGAGGAGTCCGCCCGCTGGACATAGGCCGGCTCCGGCGGGCCCTCCTCGGAATGAAACGCGCCGACGATCGATTCGAGAATGTCGGCCGCCGTCACCACGCCCTCGAAGGCGCCATACTCGTCATGCACGAGACCGATATGCACCGGCGCAGCCTTCAGGATTGCGAGAACGTCGCGCGCATCTGCTGAGGCCGGAATGATCGGCGTCTCGCGCACCAGCGCGCGTAGATCGGGCGCGCGCTCGCGCATGTAGGCGACGAGCAGATCCTTGGCCTGAAGCACGCCGATCGGCTTGTCGCGGTCGCCGTCGCAGACTGGAAAGCGCGAATGCGGACTTTTGGTAATGAGCGCCTGGATCGCCTCCTGATCGTCGTTGAGATCGATCTCGTCGACCTCCGTGCGCGGCGTCATGACAGCGCCGACCGGACGGTCGCCGAGCCGCATCACGCCGGCGATCATCTCCTTCTCGCCGGGCTCCAGCACGCCCGCGCTTTCGGCCTCGCTGACGAGATGATGGATCTCGTCCTCCGACACCTTCTCCTCCGCCTTGCCGCCGCGGCCGAGCAGCGTGAGGATCAGCCTGCCGGAGAGATCGAGCAGAACGACGAGCGGCAGCGAGATCCGCGCCAGCCAGTGCATTGCCGGCGCGACCTTGACCGCGATGCTCTCGGGGTCGCGCAGCGCCACCTGCTTCGGCACGAGCTCACCGACGATCAGCGTCGCATAGGTGATGAGGGTAACGACGATACCGACGCCGACGATGTCGGCAATGCCGGACGACATGCCGAGCTCGACCAGCCATTGCGTCAGCCGCTGCCCGAGCGTCGCACCCGAGAAGGCGCCCGAGAGCACGCCGACCAGCGTGATGCCGATCTGCACCGTCGAGAGGAATTTTCCGGGATCGGCGGCGAGCGTCAGTGCCCGCTCGGCGCCGCGCACGCCCTTGGCGGCCAACAGCGAGAGCCGGGCAGGGCGGGACGAGACGACCGCCAGCTCGGACATGGACAACAGTCCGTTGATGACGATCAGGACGACGACGATGATGAGTTCGACAGAGAGCATCGAGCGCAATGGGTTGAGGTCCGGTCAGGCGGACGCCCGGCCGAGGGCCTAATATAGCCAATCACTGCGCGGTTTGCCCGGTTCCGATCAAATTGTCGCAGGCGAAATTCAGACGCTCTCGCCGGGGTTTTCCAGGCTGAACGTCTCGGACTGCTCGTCATAGGCGAACAGCTCGGCGTAACGGCCCCAGGACACCACCGTCTTCAGCGTCTCGTCTGCATAGTCTTCGGACATATAGTCCTCGAGCTCGTTGCGGAAGCGCGCCGCGGGTGCGGTGTGCGAGGGGCGCTCGTCGAGCACGCGGCGGATCAGCCCCATCACCGGAACGTAAGTGACGAGGTGTTCGGCGAACAGCCTCTTGCGCGCGTCGGTCTCGAGATGGGCGAAGCGTTTGCCCGCCTCGGTGAGCATCAGGTCGCCTTCGCTCAGCTGAGCGAACCGCAACAGCTGCAGGGACTCGCCGAGATGCAGGATCTCGTCGGCCTCGAGCTGAAGCTGGCTCGCGAGCACCGGCAGGTCAGCGTGTCCGTGATAGGGCGCCCCCGCCAGTGTCTCGATCAGGCCGGACAGCACGTTGGAGGACACGTGGTGCAGGGTCATGCCGACGCCGGAGCCGGGGATGCCTTCGATGGCGGGCGCCTTGGGCTCCGCCCGCTGGGTCATGCGTGCGTAGATGCTGTCGACGAGCTGGCGAAAATGCGGATCGAGCCGGTTGCGCGGATGCGTGAGATCCACCTTGATCTCGGCGGCGACGCGACCTGGATTCGATGAGAACACCAGGATGCGATCGCACATCAAGACTGCTTCCTCGATATTGTGCGTCACCATGAGGATCGACTTGATCGGCAGCCGGCCCTCGATCCAGAGATCGATCAGATCCGTACGCAGCGTCTCGGCGGTGAGCACGTCGAGTGCCGAGAACGGCTCGTCCATCAAGAGCAGGTCCGGATGTACGACCAGCGCCCGGGCAAAGCCGACGCGCTGGCGCATGCCGCCCGAGAGTTCCTTGGGGTAGGCCGATTCGAACCCATCGAGGCCGATCAGGTCGATTGCCGCCAGCGCGCGCGTGCGGCGCTCGGTGGCATCCACGCCGAGCGCTTCGAGCCCAAGCTCGACGTTTTGCAGCACCGTCAGCCAGGGAAATAGCGCGAATGACTGGAACACCATGGCGACGCCGTTCGGCGGCCCGATGATGCTCTCGCCCCGACAGGTTGCTTGTCCCGAGGACGGAGCCACCAGACCGGCGATGATCCGCAGCAATGTAGACTTGCCGGAGCCGGAACGGCCAAGCAGGCCGACGATCTCGCCCGAGCGGATGGTCAGATCGACCTTCTCCAGCACCAACAGCTCCTCGCCGCTGCCCTTCGGAAAGGACCGGCAGACACCACGAATATCGATAAGGGCAGAAGCTTTATCGAGCATGATGGCCTCCTCCTCACCCGAGCCGCAGGCGGCGCTCGCCGAAGGCGTAGAGCGGCCGCCAGACCAGACGATTGAACAACGTCACCAAGATGCACATCGTGGCGATTCCGAGAACGACGCGTGGGAAGTCGCCGGCCTCCGTCGCGGAAGCGATATAGGCGCCGAGCCCGGTTGCCTTCAGATGCGTGTCGCCCCAACTCGCGACCTCCGCGACAATCGACGCATTCCAGGAGCCGCCGGAAGCGGTGATCGCGCCGGTGACGTAATAGGGGAAGATTCCGGGAATGATCACCTTGAACCACCACCGCCATCCACCAAGGTGGAGACTGCTGGCGGCCTCGCGCAGATCGCTCGGAAAGGCGCTGGCGCCCGCGATGACGTTGAACAGGATGTACCATTGTGTGCCCAGGATCATCAGCGGGCTCAACCAGAAATTGGGGTTGAGCCTGAAGCTGACGATGGCGACGACGAAGACGGGAAAGGCGAGATTGGCCGGAAACGCGGCGAGAAACTGTGCCAGCGGTTGGATGCGTTCGGCCAGTTTCGGACGCAGACCGATCCAGACGCCGACCGGCACCCAGATCAGCGTTGCGAGGCTGATCAGGACGACGACGCGCAACAGCGTGATCAGCCCGTCACGGATCACGATGAGGACGTCGGGCAGGCCGAGACTTGCCGAGAGGTAATGATAGGTCAGCCAGCCCGCGTAGGCGGTCCCGGCGAGAATGAGCGCGATCCAGACCCCGTCGATCAGCCGCGATGGCCGGCCTTTGGCTTTGGTCGCCGGCCGCTGTTTTGGCAGCGGAATGCGGAAGTTCGAGATCGCGCGGTTGACCGCCGAAAAGGGAAGCGTGAGAGCGCGCAGCGCCCGGGTCCGGCGAAACAGGTCGAGCACCCAGGAAGCTGGCGCCTCGCCGGACGCCGTCTGCTCGAAGCGGAATTTGTCGGCCCAGGCGACGATGGGGCGGAACAGCAATTGATCGTAGGCGATGATGACGAGCAGCATCGCCAGGATGGCGTAGAAGATCGCGGGCAAATCTTGCTGCTGGATGCCCAGCGCGACATAGGAGCCGATTCCCGGCAAGGTCACCGTGGTATTGCCGACCGTGATCGCTTCCGAAGCGACGACGAAGAACCAGCCTCCCGACATCGACATCATTGCGTTCCAGATCAGTCCGGGCATCGCGAAGGGCACATCGAGGCGCCAGAAGCGTTGCCAGCCCGACAAGTGAAAGCTCTGCGTGGCCTCTTCCAGATCCTTCGGCACGTTGCGCATGGACTGATACATGCTGAACGTCATGTTCCAGGCCTGACTGGTGAAGATTGCGAACACCGAGGCAAGCTCGGCGCCGAGCACCTGACTCGGAAACAAGTTCATGAAGAAGACGACGGTGAAAGTCAGGAACCCCAGGATTGGCACCGACTGGAGGATGTCCAGCACCGGGATCATGACCATTTCCGCGCGCCGGCTCTTGGCGGCGATCGCCGCGTAGATGAAGGTGAAAACCGTCGAACAAACGATCGCCAGCAGCATCCTCAGGACCGTGCGTAGCGCATAGAGCGGCAGGTTTGCCGGATCGAGCGAGACCGGCGTGCGTTCGAGCTCGGACAGGGGCGCGGTGGTCTGCTCGCCGCCATAGACGATCAGCACCATGGCGCCGATCACCAGGACCAGTGCCACAACGTCCCAGACATTGGGGCGCAGCGCCCGGCCGATCGAGGCCGCACGTAAATCTCGTGGCTTCATACGGCCCATCCCTGGGCTAGAACTCCGCGTGCAGGCGGCCCGAGAAGATCGAGACCGGGCCACGGTCGGCATTGTAGGCGGGATTGACGACGAGCTGATAGTCGGCCGTCAGGGTGACGTTCTTGATCACCGAATAGGCGTAGTAGGCTTCGAGAATGCTTTCGTTGCGATAGTTGAGCTGCCCGTCGCCGATCAGCAGACCTAAGCCGCCCGCGGCCAGGAAATCGCGATGCGAGGGCGAGAGCCCGTTGATCGCGCCGCCGATGCCGACGGTGTCGTCCGGCCGTCCCCAGCGGCTGCCCTTGATCGAGACACCGCCGGAGAGACTGCGATCGATGTCGGTGAAGGACAGGATCTGGTTGTGGCCGTCGTTCCAGCTTGCGCGCGCGAACAGTCCGACGTCCTTGACGATCTGCTGCTCGAGATTGACGTAGAAGCCGTATTTGGGCCGGGTGCGCTGGGTCGCGGTGGCGATGTCGTTGATGTCGAGCGCCGGATTTGCCGCAGCAAGGTCCAGCACGTCGCGGTAGTTGGCGGTGTTGCCGCTGTTGGCAAAGACGCCGACGCGCAGTTTGCCGGGCTGCTCGAAGATCGCATGGCGTTCTTCGAACTCGACCACCGTGCCGCCTGTCTTGAAGGTGAGCACGTCGCTGTTGGGCGCGGCCGGCACCTGGAACAGGCCGGCGCGGATCGCCCAGTCCTTGCGGTTCAGCTCGACCACGGCGCCGCGGGTATAGCCGGGAAGATCGGCCGGGAAGTCGTAAGCCGCCGACGCCCACATCGCCCAGTTCATGAAGTCGGCGCGCGGATCCTTGGCGTAAGCATTGCCGTCGAAGAAATCGCCGACGGCAAAACGGCCGACGATCAGCGTGACGCGGTCGATGTCGCGCTTGCCTGCGAGCTGGTTCGGCGCGTCGGCGACCTCTTCCTGCTCGCCGCCGAGGCCGAAGGTCTGCTTGAGGTAGTAGCGTTGCGGCCGGATCTTCGGGAATGCCGCGCCGGCCTTCTGCGCTTCGCCGTTGGAAAAGCCGCCAAGGCCGAGCGTGCCGGCGAGGCCAAAGCCCTGTGCCAGCTCGGGGTTGAAGTAGAACTCGCCGCCGTCCCACAGGCGCGCGCCCAGGAAGGCAGTCGTCGTCCACGTCGCTTGCAGCTGGCCGCCGCCGGGAAGGCTTTGCGGACCTGCATAGGGCGAGTGGATCGGCCCATAGCCCTGCGGCAGGAACGTCGTTTGCGCGTGGACATTCCAGTCGTTGGATTCGGGCAGTTTCGTCTTGCCGTCGACGGACGGCACCCACGGCGTGTCGCCGAACTGATAGTTCAGGCCGAGCTTGAACAGGTGGATGCGTGGCTCGACGTTGACATTGTTGAAGCCGAAGCTGCTCAGATCGTAAGTGTGGCGCGACAGATCGACATATTCGTACTCGGCCTTTGCGGTCCAGTTGCCGCTGACGGCGTATTCGAGACCAAGTCCGGCCGTCCAACCCGCCTGGTAGTGTCCGGAGCGCGCGATGATGTTGGCGCCGCCGGGGTCGTTGATGTCGACATGGGTGTGTCCCCAGGCGACGCCGCCGGTGACATAGGGCATCAAGCGGCCGAACGCGTAACCGATGCGGCCGCGCACGGTGCCGACATAGTCGATCGTGGTGTTGAAAGGTTGAGGGTCCCGGCCCAGCGCCGGCGTATCCAGCGGGCCGGGGAACGTGGCATCCGCCTCGATGCCGAGAACGACGTTGTTGGCGAATTGGCGATTGTAGCCGAGCTGATAGCCGCCGTTCAGTCCGGTCGCGCTGTGCGGCAGGAACACGCCCTGCTCCGGCAGCGGATGGGTGCTCTGCCCGAAGCTCGCATCGCCATAGCCGAAATGGCCGCCGACATAGAAACCGGTCCAGTCATAGAGAGTTCTTGCCGCCCGGGCTTTCAGCGGCAGGTCAGCTGCAAGACCTGTGGCGGGCAGGATCAGTACGCTGATTGCGGCGGCTGTTCCCAAGACCCGCTGTCGGTGACCTCTCAACGTCAAACGCACGTCCCCCAGACGCAAATGTGCCCCACCGCTCGGACATCCCTGCCGATTCGCGGCCATCCTGTCATCAGGTTCTGGTTGTTCACCCGAACCGAGCAAATGATCCTGGCTCGGCGCGATTTCTTCCCAAGTCCCTGCGCTTGTTGTGGACCTTATTGCGAGTAATTCGCAATAGCAACTGGCAGGGATTGCCGCAGACGATGGTTCGCATCCTTGTGTGACAGCGCTGCAACAAACTCCGGGCCCGAAAATGGATGACCCGCCCGGGGGGGACAACCGGGCGGGTCGGGGGCACGACACGGGGTGGATGAGGCGCCCGTGTCGGACGCAGGATCCACTTAAGATCGGCCTCAGGTCCTCAAATCAGTAGCAGGTACGAACGCGGCCGACGTACTGGCCGAAGGCGTTGTACTGGGCGACCCAGCCGCAGCGGCGATAGCCGTAGTAATAGGGCTCGTTGCTGGCGGCGATCGCGGTGCCGACGATGGCGGCGGTGGCGATGCCGGCGCCGACACCCCAGCCCCAGCCGAGCGGCTTGGCTTCGGCCTGCGAGGTGGTGGTGACGATGCTGCCGGTGACGGCGAGGGCAGCGAGAGCGACTGCGGCAATTTTGGTCTTGATCGACATGTGAAACTCCATCCGGGTTGAGGCGGTTCGTTGTGGCCCGCGTGCCCAATTGGACGGGGGCTTGCCGCGTCCGGTTCGAAGCCGCCCGATGCGACCATCGAGACCAACGCTTTCCTGAATGTTTCCAGATGGATGCGGGCTAGCCGAGCGGGCCCTTGGCGAGCCTGCTCACGTCGAAGTTATCGACCTCGGCAAGCAGCTCGCAGAAGGCGCGCGCGCCCTGGCCGAGAAGCCTTTCGCCTTTCTCCGGCGTGGCCAGCGTCGCATTGCCGACGGCACCACTCGTGTTGAGGTCTTGCGCCTGCCAGGCGAACGGCGCGGGGCGCTGCGTCGACAGCCAGCGATACTGCTTTTCCATCGCGATGCTGCTCGCGGGAAAATCCGCGATCGCATCCTCGCGCACCTGATCGGGATAGCGCGCCAGCATGATCGAGGTCTCGACCGCGCCGCCATGGATGCCGTGGCGTACTTCCTCGGCCGGGAACAACGTGTCCGCGCCAGATAGCCGCGACCACGATGTCGTCACCACGAACAGCTTCTGATGCGCGCGAAGATCCTGCGCCACCAGCATCATTGCCGCGCTGTTGCCGCCATGGCTGGTGATGATGACGAGCTTCTTCACGCCGCGCCGCGCGACGTCTTCGCCAAGTCCGGTCCAGGCCTTGAGCGCAACGTCGGTCGGCAGCGTCAACGTGCCCGGATAGTCGATATGTTCGGTGGAAATTCCGACCGGTTGAACGGGCAGGAAAGTCGCCGGGATATTCGCGGGCAACAGCTCCCGCACGCGCGCCAGATAAGCGTCCGCGATCAGGACGTCGGTCTCAAACGGCAGATGCGGGCCGTGCTGCTCGGTCGCCGCCAGCGGCAGCACCGCGATCCAGCGGGCAACCTCCGCTGGGCTGGCGTCTGCCCAGGAGATTTCGGTCCAGTCGCGGGAAGGCGTCATAGCGTTTTCTTTGGAGGTTTCTTTGCGCGAATTTGTCACGTAGTTTGGTGTTATCAGGGGACGCGGGCCGGGCCGGCTCGCGTCCCCGAACTTCTTGCGGTTTTATCGCGTTGGTTTGGCATCGGCTAGAAGCGATCGACGGAGTGCCATTATGACCCCCTCTCATCTGCGGCGAGCGTTAACGGCGGGCTTGCTGGCCGCTTTCGCGTCGCTTCTCCCGGCGCGCGCCGAGACCCTGGACAAGGTCACCTTCGGCACCAACTGGGTCGCCGAGGCCGAGCATGGCGGCTTCTTCCAGGCGGTTGCCGACGGCACCTACAAGCGCTACGGCCTCGACGTCACCATCGTTCCCGGCGGGCCCAACGAGAACAACCGGATGCTGCTGATCGCCGGCAAGATCGATTTCTTCATGGCTGCGAACACGCTGATGTCGTTCGATGCGATCACCAACAACGTTCCGGTGGTCACGATCGCCGCGATCTTCCAGAAGGATCCGCAGGTGATGCTGACGCATCCGGATGCGAAGGTCGCAAAGATCGAGGACCTCAAGCCGCTGACGCTGTTCGTCTCCAAGGAGGGCATGACCAGCTACTTCCAGTGGCTGAAATCCGAATACGGCTTCAGCGAGAAGAACGTCCGCCCCTATAATTTCAATCCGCAGCCCTTCATCGCCAATCCGAAGAGCGCGATGCAGGGCTACGTGACGTCCGAGCCCTTCGCGGTGGAGAAGGCGGCCGGCTTCAAGCCCAACGTGCTCCTGCTCGCCGATTACGGCTTCAACACCTATTCGACCCTGATCGAGACTCGCCACGACATGGTCGAGAAGAAGCCCGATCTGGTGCAGCGCTTCGTCGATGCCTCCATCGTCGGCTGGAACAATTACATCTACGGCGACAACTCCGCCGGCAATGCCATGATCAAGAAGCTCAATCCGGAGATGACCGACGAGCTGCTCGCCTATTCCGTTGCCAAGATGAAGGAGTACGGCATCGTCGACTCCGGCGACTCCCTGAAGAACGGGATCGGCGCAATGAGCGACGAGCGCTACACCTCGTTCTTCGACAAGATGGTCAAGGCCGGTGTCGTGAAGCGCGATATCGACTATCGCAAGTCCTATACGCTGCGCTTCGTCAACAAGGGCGTCGGCGTCGAGTTGCGCCCCGCCAAGCCGTAACGCAAGGTCCATGTCAGACGTCAAAATTTCGTCCGGGGTCGAGGCCGGCCTGACGGCGCTGGCCGTCAGCCTGCGCGACGTGACGAAGACCTACGACAACGGCGTCATGGCGCTCGGCCCGTTCGATCTCGCCGTGCGCAAGGGCGAGTTCATCTCGCTGCTCGGACCGTCCGGCTGCGGCAAGTCCACCGCGCTGCGCCTGATCGCGGGGTTAGGTGCGCCCTCGTCCGGCACGGTGCGGGTGTCGCGCCATGAGGGCGCGGCGCAGCCGGGCCACGGCATCGGCTTCGTGTTCCAGGAGCCGACCCTGATGCCCTGGACCAGCGTGCGCGAAAACGTACGCCTGCCGCTGAAGCTCGCGCGCGTGCCGAAGGCCGAGGCCCGCGCCCGTGTCGATGAGGCGCTCGCAAGCGTCGGGCTTGCCGAATTCACCGATGCCTTTCCGCGCGAACTCTCCGGCGGCATGAAGATGCGGGTGTCGCTGGCGCGCGCGCTGGTCACCGATCCCGACATTCTCCTGATGGACGAGCCTTTCGCCGCGCTCGACGAGATCACGCGCTTTCGCCTCAACAACGATTTGCTCGCGCTGTGGCGGGGCCTGGGCAAGACCATCATCTTCGTCACCCATTCGGTGTTCGAGTCCGTCTACCTGTCGCAGCGCGTCGTGGTGATGACGGCGCGGCCCGGTCGCATCCAGGCCGACATCCGCATCGAGACGGTCGAACCGCGCGGCGAGGAATTCCGCACCTCGTCGGCTTATGCCGATTATTGCCGCAAGGTGTCGGCGGCGCTTGCGCCGTCCTATTCGGGACAGTCGATGCTATGAGCGCGCAGTCCTCCGCCCCCGCAAAGCCGTCGGCCGCGCAGCGCGCGGTCCGCTTCGTGCTTCCCGTCATCGTCTTTGCCGCGGGCTTGGCTGCCTGGGAACTTGTGGTTCGCGTCAAGGAGGTCCCGCCTTACGTGCTGCCGGCACCGTCGGCCATCTTCCTGACGCTGATCAACGATTGGGCGGTGCTGTCACAATCGCTCGCCACCACGCTGCTCACCACGCTTGAGGGTTTTGTGGCGGCGAGCATCGGCGGCATTGCGCTGGCGCTGTTGTTCAACCAGTCGAAATGGGTTGAATATTCGCTGTTCCCCTACGCCGTCGTGCTCCAGGTCACGCCGGTGATCGCGATTGCGCCGCTGCTCCTGATCTATCTGGAGCAGCAGACCGCGGTCGTCGTCTGCGCCTTCATTGTCGCCTTCTTCCCGGTGCTGTCGAACACCACGCTGGGGCTGAACTCGGTCGATCGCAACCTTGCCGGCTTGTTCCACCTCTATGAGGCATCCGGGCCGCAGACCCTGCGGTTTCTGAAACTGCCATCGGCGCTGCCCTATATCCTCGGCGGTCTGCGCATCGCCGGCGGACTGTCGCTGATCGGTGCCGTCGTGGCCGAAATTGCGGCGGGCACCGCCGGGGCAGGGTCCGGGCTCGCCTATCGGATCGCCGAATCCGGCTACCGTCTCAACATACCCCGCATGTTCGCAGCGCTGCTTTTGCTGTCGCTTGCCGGGATTGTCATTTATGGGTTGCTGGCGCTAATTTCGCACCTCGTTTTACGGCGCTGGCATGAAAGCGCGCTTGGAAAGGAAAGCTGATGACGACCGGTTCGATTTCGTCCGAAAAGATCGACCTCCTGATCTATGGGCCGGTGCGGCCGATCCTCGACAACGGTTTTTCCGATCATTTCGTCGTGCACAAGGCCGAGACGCGGGCCGATCTGGAACGGCTGACGCCGGCGGTTCGCGAAAAGATCCGCGGCGTCGCGGTGACCTATCACACCGTGCGTGCCGACAAGGATTCGCTGTCGCACTTCCCGAAGCTGGAGATGGTGGCGAGCTTCGGTGTCGGTTATGACCACATCGATACGGCCTATGCGCGCGAGCACAACGTCATCGTCACCAACACGCCGGACGTGCTGACGGAAGAAGTCGCCGACGTCGCGATGGGCCTTCTGCTCGCGACCTTGCGTGAGTTCATCAAGGCCGACCGCTACGTGCGCTCCGGCCTGTGGCAGACGCAGAATTATCCCCTCAGCGTCGGTTCGCTGCGCGACCGCAAGGTCGGCATCGTCGGCATGGGGCGGATCGGCCAGGCCATTGCGCGCCGGCTCGACGCCTCGCTGGTGCCGGTGGTCTATCATTCGCGCAATCCGGCAAAAGACGTCTCCTACAAGCACTATCCCGACCTGATCGAGATGGCGAAGGCCGTGGACACGCTGATGGTCATCGTGCCCGGCGGCGCCAGCACCAACAAGATGATCAATGCCGAAGTGCTCAAGGCGCTCGGGCCGCGCGGCGTGCTGGTCAACGTTGCGCGCGGCTCGGTGGTCGACGAGCCGGCGCTGATCCAGGCGCTGAAGTCCGGCATCATCCTCGCCGCCGGCCTCGACGTGTTCGCGGCCGAGCCGAACGTGCCCGACGAGCTCAAGGCGATGCAGAACGTCGTGCTGCTGCCACATATCGGCTCGGCGTCGGTGGTCACGCGCAATGCGATGGACCAGCTCGTGGTCGACAATCTCAAGACCTGGTTTGCCGGCAAGGCGCCGTTGACGCCGGTGGCGGAAACTCCGGCGAAGGGCCGCTGATGACAGCTCTTCGGGTCGCTGCATTGGCCATCGCGGCATGTATCGCCGCGATGAGCCCTGCGCGGGCGCAGGATGCGACGACCCTGAAGAAAGACATGGTCGGGCAGTGGGAGCTCTCGACCACCGAGCGCAGCAAGACCTGCGTCGTCACGCTCAAGGGCGATGCCGCTGGTCACGGCTTCAAGCTCGAGCTGGAGCCGGCCTGCAGGACCGCGCTGCCGTTCACCAAGGACATCGTCGCCTGGAGCGTCAAGGGCCTCGATATCGTTCGCCTGCAGGATGCGACCGGTGAAGCCGTGATCGACTTCACCGAGGTCGAGGCCGGGATCTTCGAAGGCCTGCGGCAGGGCGAGGGCGTCTACATCCTGCAAGACCTCGCCGCAGCCCGCTCGATGGCCAAGTCGATGGACCAGATGATCGGCGACTGGGCCATGGTGCGTGGCAACGGCCAGCCGGTTTGCGGCCTGACGCTGACCAACACCGAAGCGGGCCCGGATAATTTCCAGGTCTTCCTCAAGCCGAAATGCGATCCCGCCATCGCGCAGTTCAATCCGACGCAATGGCGGCTCGAGCGCGGCCAGATCATCCTGATGTCGAAGGCCGGCGAGACCTGGCAGTTCGAGGCCGATGACAACGCGCAATGGCGCCGCGTCCCCGACACCGCCGATCCCCTGATCATGCTGCGGCAATAATTTTCCCCGCGGATGTCGATTCGGCTGGGGTTCGATCGTCACATCCATAGCGAGCCGGTTTGCGGCCGGAGCGGCTGCTGCTCGCGCCAAGGGAGTTTTTCATGCGCTTCATGTACATCGTCACCTCCAGCCAGCCGATGGCTGCCCCGACCCCGGCGCTGATGGAGGCCATGCAGAAAATATCCGAGCGGGAGATCAAGGCCGGTCGAATGATCGACAATGGCGGCCTGATGCCGCTTTCGACCGGCGCACGGGTGCGGATCGTCGACGGCGAGCTCAGCGTCATCGACGGTCCCTTCGTCGAGGCCAAGGAGGTGATCGGCGGCTACGCCATCTTCGAGCTGCGTGACAAGGAGGAAGCCTTGGCCATGGCGAAGGAATTCATGCAGCTGCACCTCGACCACATGCCGGGCTGGGACGGTACCTGCGAATTGCGGGCATTCGCCACGCCGGACATGGACGAGGCCTGCCGGATCGACGCGCGGTCCAGGGCGGCCGCCCACGCCTGATGGGTGCCATCGCTCGTCTCAGTCGGCGGCGATGACGGCCGCCGACACCGATCGTGCGATCCGTGCCGCCTGGCGCGTCGTGCAGCCGCGGCTGATCACGACGCTGTCGCGCATGCTGCGCGACGTGCCGCTTGCGGAGGAATTGACCCAGGACGCACTGGTTGCCGCGCTGGAAGCCTGGCCGCTCAGCGGAGTGCCGGACAATCCCGGCGCCTGGCTGGTTGCGACAGCCAAGCGCCGTGCGCTCGACCATTTGCGCCGGGCCAAAATGCTCACCCGCAAGCAGGAGGTGCTGACGCGCGACCTGATGCAGGAGCAGGAAGCGATGCCGGATTTCGACGCCGCCCTCGACGACGACATCGATGACGAATGGCTGCGGTTGATCTTCACCGCCTGTCATCCGCTGCTGCCGCGGCAGGCCCGCGCGGCGCTGGCGCTGCGCATGATATGCGGCCTGACCACCGATGAGATCGCACGCGCCTTCCTGGTCACGGAGGCAACCATCGCCCAGCGCATCGTCCGCGCCAAGCGCACGCTCTCGCGGTCGGGCCTCGCCTACGAGACCCCGAGCGGCGAGGCGCTTTCCGAGCGTCTCGCCTCGGTGCTCGAGGTCGTCTATCTCATCTTCAACGAGGGCTACGCGGCCTCACGCGGCGAGGAATGGTTGCGGCCGCAGCTCTGCGACGAGGCTCTGCGCATGGGGCGGGTGCTGGTTGGGCTCGCGCCGCTCGAGCCGGAGGTGCACGGTCTCACGGCGCTGATGGAGCTGAATGCCGCGCGGACGCGGGCCCGCACCGGCATCGATGGCGAGCCCATCCTGCTGATGGACCAGGATCGCAGGCTCTGGGACAGGCTCCAGATCGGCCGCGGCCTTCGCGCGCTCGATCGCGCGCGCGAGCTCGGCGGTGCCGGCGGGTTCTACACGCTGCAGGCCATGATCGTCGCGTGTCACACTACGGCCGAGAGCGCCGCAGCCACCGATTGGCGACGCATCGCGGAGCTCTATGGTCAGCTTGCGGCGCTGGTGCGCTCGCCCGTGATCGAGCTCAACCGGGCGGTCGCGCTTGGCATGGCCGAAGGGCCACAGGCCGGGCTCGATCTCGTGGACCTGATCGCGGATGAGCCGGCACTCAGGGCGTATCACCATCTCCAGGCTGTCCGCGGCGACCTCCTGCAAAGGCTCGGCCGCTTCGCCGAGGCGCGCGTATCGTTCGAGACCGCTGCCCGTCTTGCGACCAATGCGCGCGAGCGCGTGTTGATGGAACGACGCGCGGCAGCCATGGCCGATGTCGACGGCACGGCTTGAGCCTCGCCGGAGCCGCTGCGATGACAACGCGCAATGGCGGCGCGTTCCCGACACCGCCGATCCGCTGATCATGCTGCGTCAGTAGGCGCGCCGCCTCGCGCGGGTCGGCGCTTTAGGTCACCGGCTTGGGCGGCGGCGCGGTGCCCTGTGCCCATTTCTCCAGCTTGCCGAGCACGCCCCAGGCCGAGAGCGCCAGGAAGATCGGCATGGCGAACTGGCCGAGGCCCGGCACGGCCGACACGATCGTTCCGAACAGTCCGGCGAGGCCTCCCGCATCGGGGCTTGCCGTCACCGCCGAGAGCAGCGCGGTGATGAGCGTGCCGCCGACGCCGAGCGCGGTCTTCCTGCCGTCGAGGAGCTTGCCGATCGTCTCGCCGAGCGCGCCATTGACCTGGCCGAGCACGGGCTTGCCGTTGTTGTTGAGCAATGTGCCGAGCATCTCGACGACCTGCTTCAACTGGTCGACGGGAGCGGGGTTGGTCGGAGTGACTGTTCCAGGCATGGGAGCCTGCTTGTTGATGAGGGAGAAGAGGCGTTCGAACAGGCTGATCGGATCGTTGGTCGCCGTTGTGACGCCGCCCGGTGCCGTGCCTCCTGTCGGTGGCCGCACCAGCTGCGCGAGGTCCTCCAGCCGCATCAGGATCTGCGACATATCCACGGGTGGCATCACGGTGACCGGCTGGGACGCCCGCGTGATGGCGGCAATGGTGGCGGCATCGAGCAAGCCGGAATCCTTGATGCCGTTCTGCTGCTGAAATCGCGAGACCGCTGCCTTGGTTCTCGGCCCGCTGATGCCGTCCTCGGCGAGCGGCGGATTGGCGCCGAGCCGGTTCAGCGCCTGCTGCATCAGAAGAACCGTCGCCGCCATTTCGTCATCGGGCTCGGGATTGCCCGCGCCCGGCGGGCTGCCGTTAAGGGTGATCGAGGGATCGAGCGTCATCATCGCGTGCAGGATCACGGCGGTGCCGAGTTGCGAGTCGACGTTGCTCGGATCGAACACGTGGTCGCGGACGAACTTGCCGGGCCTCGCCTCGGGCGGGCCGTAGAGCGTTGAGCCGCCATAGAGATAAGGCGAGTTGACGCCCTTGGCGTGATAGCCGAAGCCGTTGAAGGCCTCGAGCCGGAACAGGGTGCGCGCGGCGCTCCAGTCCGTTGCGCCGACGAAGTCCTGGATTCTCAGCGCGTCCACGGCGCCGTCGACGAACGAGCTGAACGGGCCGCGCCCCTTCGGCACGATGGTGGTCACGCGGTTGAGCGACTGGCCGTTGCCGAGATAGGTGTCGAAATCGAAATTGGACTCGCGATAGTGGCAGAGGGCAACGAAATGCCAGGGTACACCGGTGCGTTGCTCGATCTGCTGATAGGCCGTCTTACCGTTAATCGCCCGATGCGCCACCGCGTTCGCATCGTCGAGGCGTGAGGGCCGGATCTGAAGATTGGTCCAATTCCTCTCATATTCGCTTTTCAAGCTCTGAAATGATACCATTTCCCGCTCCCGCGAAATGCTAAAATTGTATGGGTCTATGTGCCGTCTGAGCTGCGGACCGTCGTCACGGCCGGAGCTCTCGGCGTAATGGGCGCAATGTTGCAGGCTGCCTGCGCGAGTGCGTGTGAAATGGCTTACACGTCCGGCGCGAAATCGCTGATATCGCTGCGATCAAAAGCCGCAATCTGCCGCGCGACCAAAGCCGGGAAGATGCCGGAATCCGGGAACCGGCCGAACCCGTCATCTGTTATCGACGGAGATGATCCCGCCGGGAGCCCCGCATGGCCAAGCGCGTTCTTGCGATCGGCATCGAGCCGGGCAGCGTCGACTACAGCGCATTCCCGCAGTTCACGCCCGAGCTCGTCCGCAACTACATCGAGGCGCAATTGCTGCGGCTACGCGGTCTCGGCTTCGAGGTCACGAGCTGCCTGATCGATTTCGATGCCACCGCGGAAGCCGCCGTCACGGCGGCGTTGCGCGACGAGAGTTTTGATTGCGTCGTCATCGGCGCCGGCCTGCGCGAGCCGAGGGAGCGGCTCCTGCTGTTCGAGAAGGTGCTCAACCTCGTGCATGGGCTCGCGCCGGGCGCCGCGATCTGCTTCAACACGACCCCCGCCGACACGGCCGAAGCCGTGCAACGCTGGATCAGTCCCTGAACGGGAATTCCGCCCCGCCGGACCGCATCTGCTCTGAGCCCTCCGGCGACACCGCGTGGCGCGTCAGTCCTCAAATGGCGATGATTGTTCTGGCTGGAACCCGCGTCGGACGCTATGACTGGCGTCAGCACAGGGAGAGCTCAAAATGCTTCGTGGTCTTGGAATTGCGGCGTGTCTGACGGTTGCCATGGCGATGCCGGTCCACGAGGCCGCGGCGCAGGATGCCGTCGGCGGCGCCATCATCGGCGGCGTCGGCGGAGCGATCCTCGGCGGCGCGCTTGGCGGCGGCCGCGGAGCCGCAATCGGCGCCGTTGTCGGCGCCGGCACGGGTGCTGCGATCGCCTCCGAAGGCGAGCGGCGCCGCTCAGGCTACTACGCCTACCAGCGCGGCTGCTACATGCAGCGTCCCGACGGTTACTACGTCCGCGTCGATTCCCGGTATTGCTACTGAGCGGCTACGAGCCTTTGCGCTCTAGTTCCTTGCCGTTGCGTCCGGCATGATCTGCAACAGCGGCTCCGGATGGATCGAGACCTGACCGGCAAACGGCCGGTCATGCGCGGCGATCAAGAGCACCGAGGTGGCGACGCCGGTCGCGAACAGCCCCATTGCGATTGCCCCTCCGAGGCGGTTGTCGCAATGAACCAGGCCGATCGCCAGCAGCGCGCAGGCCGCCTGGAGGTACAGGCACCACCATTTGACCGAATTCACCGCGGCGAGGCTGACGATGATCCGTTGCCGTCGCGCATCCAGCGCCTGCTGGAGCGCGGCGATGATCTCGCGCTGAACGGTCTCCTGACCCTGGCCCTGCGGCGTCATGGTGACGACGAGCTGCAACGCTTCGGCGAGCGCCGGCGGTGTCTCCTTCAGCGATATCGCCTGATGCGCCATCATCGGCCACTCCACCGTCGCGGCCTGCCCGATATAGTCGCGCACCAGCCTGCGTAACCGTCCCTCCTGCTCGGCCGGCAGGCCCGCTGCCAGCAGCACGGCGCTTCTGAGCGTGCTGGCCTCGCGGCTCACTGCCGCGCTGGCGCGGTCGCTGTCACCCCAGACCTGCGCCGCGGTGAAGGCGACGAACAGGCCGAAGATGATGCCGAGCACCGGCAGCATGCCGGGCGAGATCGCCTTCAGCGATTTCGCACGCTCCTCCGTCGCGATCATCGCGACGGCGGCGAAGATGGCCGCGGCCAGCAGAAAGGTGAATCCGAAGATCACCAGCGCCATCCACGGCACCGGCAAATTGTGCAGCCAGTCGCTCATTGTGTCCTTGTCACTTGATTCGGAGCCCTAGATCAGCCGCATCCCGCGCAGGCTGGCGTGCCCGCTCTTGCCGACGATGATGTGGTCGTGCACGGCGATGCCGAGCGGTTTTGCGATGTCGATGATGGCCTTGGTCATCTGGATGTCGGCCTGGGACGGCGAGGGATCGCCGGAAGGATGGTTGTGCACCAGGATCAGCGCGGTTGCCGAGAGTTCAAGCGCGCGCTTGATCACCTCGCGCGGATAGACCGGGGTGTGGTCGACGGTGCCGGTCTGCTGCACCTCGTCGGCGATGAGCTGGTTGCGCTTGTCGAGGAAGAGCAGACGGAATTGCTCCTTGTCGGCAAACGCCATGCTGGAGCGGCAATAGTCGATCACCTCGTTCCACGACGACAGCGCGTTGCGGCTGTTGACCTCGCCCTTGGTCACGCGGCTCGCCGCAGCTGCGATCAGCTTGAGCTGGTTGATGGCGGATTCGCCGACGCCTTCGACCTCGCGCAGCCGCGCGACAGGCGCATGAACGACCTCGGCGAACGAGCCGAACGTCTTGATCAGCGTCTTTGCGAGCGGCTTGGTGTCGCGACGTGGCAGCGCCGGAAACAGCGCCATCTCCAGCAGCTCGTAATCGCTCAGCGCATCCGGGCCTGCGCTATAGAAGCGCTCGCGCAGCCGCTCGCGGTGGCCGTGATAGTGCGGCGGCTCGGCAGGCTCGGGCGACTTGGGCGGGGCGCTGGATTTGGCGGACATCGCGCGCCAGCATCGCCGCGGGTCATTTCTTTTGCAACCGCCAATTGCGGCGATGCGGTTCTAGCGGCGCGGCTTCAACCCCGGCACCAGCGCGGCGAGCCGGTCCTTGATCGGGCGTCCGAACATCGGTCCGCCCATGCCTGACGGCGGTGGGCCAGGCGGAGGTCCACCGCGCATGCCCGGCGGGGGTGGCGGCGGACCGGCGTGCCCGACGGTCGCGTCAGTGCGGCGGTCGACGCCGAGCGTCAGTGTCGCGACGTAGCGGTCGCGCTCCTCCTTCACGGCGCAGAAGGCGCGATGCTCGGGATCGGAGCGCTCGATCACGTGGTCATTAGCGTTGATGATCGTGCGCTGCCGGGCGCGGTCCTTGTAGGCGGGGACGTTGGTGTAGATGAACTCGTTCAGCGCGTCGGGCAGGAAGGTCTGCCCGGTCAGCACCGTGCGATCGTCGAGAAACACCTTGAAATGGATGTGCGTGGTGCGGCCGTCATACCAGCCGGGATAGATGGTGTTGAACAGGGCCCAGCCGGCCTCGTCGGTCATCTGCGTGCCACGCAGGAATGTCTTGCCGGTCGCATCGATATTGTGGCCGTCGCCCTGACCGGGATAGGCGGAGTAGAGGCCCTTCGCGTCGCAATGCCAGATATCGACCCGGGCGCCCTTGATTGCCGTGCAGGGCCCCGCCTCGATCACGCGCAGCCGCAGCGTCAGCGGCACGCCGCGCCTGCCTTCCGTGATGTCGGAACGAACGAGTTTCGGGTCGGCATAGAACGGCCCTTCCTCCGCCTGCGGCGTCAGGATGCAGGCCGGCTCGCTGGAGCTGACGGCGGGCTCGGAAGCCGCTTGCGCGCGGGTTTGCAGCAGGCCCGCAGCGCTGGCCGACACGAATCCAAGGAAGCCGCGACGCGTTGACTTGCCCAATCGTCTCTCCTGTCCGCCCCAACGAGAGATCGTGATCGGCAGGCAGGATGGCAAGATCAGGCCGCGATGATGGCGGCAATCAGATCGACGGTTTCCCGGCGTTTCGCTTCCGCGAAGGTGCTGTGACAGCCACCACCCCGGCCACAATGAGCGCCATTCCGGCCAGACCAGACCAGGTCAAGCGCTCGCCAAGCAGAGCGATGCCGAGCGCCACCGCGAACCCCGCGCGCAGGTAGCTGCCGCTGGTCGTGCCGAGCGGGCCTAGCGTGTGGATCAGCCGGAAATAGATCACCATCGCGAGCGCGGTGCAGACGACCGCGAGAGCGATGACCGCTGCGATCGCCTGTGCCGTCGGCGCCAGCCTCCACGGCTGCTCGAGAGCGGCGGCCGCGGGGAGCATCAGGATCGCGGCGCAGCTCATGGCGCCGGCCGCCGTGACGATTGCCGGAAGGTTCGAGAACCGTTGGCCCCAAATCGGCGCGAGCGCGTAGCTCAGGCTTGCGCCGAGCACCGCCGCTTGCGCCAGCGGCGCCGCCGTGCCGATCCCGGACAGCGCATCGATGCCCATCGTCATTGCGACGCCCGCAAGGCCAAGACCGATGCCAATGATCTTTTGGCCGCTGATCGTTCGGTGCCCGCGTCCGGTGAACATCGCGATCGCGAGCACGAACATCGGCGGGGTTGCATTGAGCACGCCGGCGAGCCCGCTCGCGATATGCATCTCGCCCCAACTGATCAGGGTGAACGGCAATGCGCTTTGCAGCAGCCCTTGCACGAGGAAAGCGGCCCACACCGATCTCTGGCGCGGAAGGAAGTGCCCCTGCGCGCTCGCTATCAGGATCAGGAGAATTGCTGCGATCGTCACGCGCGCGGCGACCATGGTGAACGGCGGAATCGTGGGGATCGCCACCTTGATCAGCGTGAACGAGCTGCCCCAGATCAGCGACAGGAGCAGCAGGAGCCCGATCTCGCGTGTGAGAAAGGTTTGCTCCGACGTTGCCTGCTGCGCCTGCGTGTTCATGCGATCTGCTCCGGGATGTGTCGGCACCATGATCCGGAGCGGCGGCGCAGGCTGGCTGAATTCGGACCTCATCGACCGATCGAGTCCGATTTCAGCTACTCGGCCGCATGGGTTGAGACTACCTTTTCGTTCATGGCGAGAATTCCGGCCCATCCGCAAGTGCTGCCACCGCATCTCGATTGGGAGACCTGCGATCGGGCGAGACTGGCGCGTGCCCGCGCGTTCGACGGCCTGTTCTTCTCTGGCGTTCGCTCGACGCGGATCTATTGCCGGCCGGTCTGTCCGGTTCGCCCGGCGCGCTCCGAGAACGTCACCTTCTACGCGACCGCCGCCGCCGCCGAGCGGGCCGGCTTTCGTCCCTGCCTCCGCTGCCGGCCGGAAGCTGCGCCGGGATCGCCGGCCTGGATGGGCACGGCCACCACCGTTGCGCGCGGGATGCGCCTGATCAATGACGGCCTTCTGGATCGTGCATCCATGGCGGAGCTTGCCGTGACCCTTGGCATCGGCCCGCGCCATCTCCTGCGCCTGTTCATGCGCCATGCCGGCGCAAGTCCCAGCGAGATTGCGGCGACACGGCGCGTGCAGGAAGCCAAGCGCCTGATCGACCAGACCGATATGACATTGGCCGAGATCGCCTTTGCGGCGGGCTTCGGCAGCGTTCGCCGCTTCAACGATGCCTTTGCCGCGACTTACAAGCGGCCACCATCGTCATTTCGCCGTCGGCGATAGGCGTCGCGAAGGTGCAAGTCAGCGCCGAAGAGATCAGCCGATCTGCTTCTCGCCGTGCCGCTCCGACAGCGTGAAGATTTCGACGCCCGTGGCGGTGACGCCGACGGAGTGCTCGAATTGCGCCGACAGCGAGCGGTCGCGAGTCACCGCGGTCCAGCCGTCGGACAGGATCTTCACATGCGGCTTGCCGAGATTGATCATCGGCTCGATGGTGAAGAACATGCCGGGCTTGAGCTGCACGCCTTCGCCGGGGCGGCCGATATGGATGATGTTGGGCTCGTCGTGGAACATGCGGCCGAGGCCGTGGCCGCAGAAATCACGCACCACGCTCATGCCCTGCGGCTCGACGAAGCTCTGGATGGCGTGGCCGATGTCGCCGGTGGTGGCGCCGGGCTTCACGGCGGCGATGCCGCGCATCATCGCCTCATAGGTCACCTCGATCAGCCGCTCGGCCTTGCGCGCGATCGGGCCGATCGCATACATCCGGCTGGAATCGCCGTACCAGCCGTCGACGATGAAGGTGACGTCGATGTTGACGATGTCGCCTTCCTTCAGCGGCCGGTCGCCGGGCATGCCGTGGCAAACCACGTGGTTGAGCGAGGTACAGGTCGAGTAGCGATAGCCGCGATACATCAGCGTCGCCGGATAGGCGCCGTGGCTGAAGGCGAACTCGCGGACGAACTCGTCGATGCGCGAGGTCGGCACGCCGGGGCCGACGATGTCGGTGAGCTCGTCCAGGCACTTCGCCACCAGCGCTCCCGCCTTGCGCATGCCGGCAAAGGCGCTCGGGCCATGCAGCTTGATCTGTCCGGTCTTGCGGAGGGAGGTGTCGGTGGCTTCGACGTAGCTCATCTGGTTGCGATCTTTGGGCTCGAGGCTGCTCGCGATGCGGCGGAAGGGCTTGATTTCATGCCCTAATCTAATGATCGCGGGCCTTCATGCAAGCCAAGCTTGGGCCCTGCGCCGGAAAGGCGGCTCAATTCGGGACTTCTACGGTGGTTTCGACCGGCAGGGCGCCGCCGCGGACGCGGATTTCGCGGACGGGGTAGGGAACCCGGATGCCCTCGCGCTTGAAGGCGTCCCACAGCGCCAGCATGACGTCGCTCCTGACGTTGTCCATACCGTCGGGGTCGGCCAGCCAGAGAGTCAGCGAGAACTTCATCCCGGCCTCGGCAAACTCGGTCAGGATGCAGTTCGGCGGCTTGCCCTTCTGCGCGCGCGGATGGGCGGCGGCGGTCTCGATCGCGAGCTTGCAGACGAGCCTTGGGTCGGCGTCGTAATTGGTGCTGAAGGTGATCTTCACCAGCGTATTCTTGTCGGTATAGGTCCAGTTGACGACCTTCTGCGTCACCAGATCCTCGTTTGGCACCAGGAATTCACGGCCGTCGCCGGCGGCAACGGAAATATAGCGCGTCTTCATCGCGCTGATGCGGCCGGTATTGTCGCCGATCGTGACGAGGTCACCGGGCTTCACCGACTTGTCGGCGAGCAGGATGATGCCTGAGATGAAGTTGGCGACGATCTTCTGCAGGCCGATACCGATGCCGACGCCGACCGCGCCGGAGAACACGGCGAGCGCCGAGAGGTCGATGCCGACCGCGCCGAGCGCAATCACGATGGCGACGGCGAGGAGGCCGATCCGGATGATCTTGACCAGCAGCACCTGCACCGACGGCGTCAGATCGGTCGTCGAGTTGATCCGGCTCTCGGCGAAATTGCTCGCGATGTTGGTGAGCCAGAGCGCGATGATCAGAAGCGCCCCGGCCTTGATCAGCAGCAGTGGCGTCAGCCGCAGACCGCCGAGCACAATCGCGTAGGAGTCGAGCAGGTCCACCGTCGCATCGAGCTCGCCGATGATGGAGAGGGCCGCGACGAACCACGCCGCGACCGACACCAGCTGGACGATGAAGGCGTTGCGCAGCACCGAGGTCACGAGCCGGATCGCGAGCCAGGCCAGCCCCAGCTTCGCGGCGACCATCAACAGATAGCTCCGGCTCGGCCAGGTCGCATGATACATCACCACGCGGGAGATGATTACGAGCAGGGTGAACACCGCCGTGGAGGCACTGGACACCATCACACGGGCAAAGTGACGGAGCGGCAGCGGCCAGCGTATTGCGAGGCGCGTCATGTCGACGCGGTTACGGATGCCGGCTTCCGCGGCATAGGCGATGCCGGCTGCGGCAAGGATCAGTCCAAACTGCAGGTAGAACCAGGGCGATAAGATCTCGGCCCCGACGCCGCGCGCGGTGGTCTGCGCGAACTCCATGAGGTCTTTGAGGTCCATGTCCATTCAGGCGGTTCTCGTCGGCGATCAGGCGGGAAGGATGATTCGAGGGCGCCGCAGAATCCCACAAAGGGCGCGGCCGGACCATCGATACACCGCCATGTGATACGAGTTAAGGCCGCAAAATACGGGCAGATTGCCGCGAGCGGTCGAAAATGGGTTGGCGCGGCAGTGCGACGACGATAAGGATGCATGAGCAGGATGGTTGCTGGTCTTCACCTCGCCCCGCTTGCGGGGAGAGGTCGGATTGCATCGAAAGATGCGATCCGGGTGAGGGGGACTCTCCGCGAGTCCGTCTGTCACCGTCCCTGCGGAGACTCCCCCTCACCCCACCCTCTCCCCGCAAGCGGGGCGAGGGAGCGCCCAGCCAGTGCCCTCTGATCTGAATCGCGTCGATCTCTTGGAGTAACCCGCAGCACCGCATGGCTTCTCTCGACTCGGTCAGCATCGCCATTCTGCTCGGCGCCGTCCTGGTGATGGCCGGCATTCTCTCGAGCCTGCTCGCGCTGCGCTTCGGCGCACCGCTGCTGCTCGTCTTCCTCGCGATCGGCATGCTGGCCGGCGATTCCGGCCCCGGGCAGCTCCAGTTCGACGACGTGCGCACGACCTATCTGGTCGGTTCGGTGGCGCTCGCCCTGATCCTGTTCGACGGCGGCCTGCGGACGCGGTTTGCGAGCATCCGCACCGTGCTCGCGCCTTCGGTGGTGCTGGCGACCGGCGGCGTGCTGCTCACCGCGCTGATTACCGCTCCCTTCGCCAAATACGCGCTCGATCTGAACTGGTCGGAGTCGCTCCTGGTCGGCGCCGTGGTCGCCTCGACCGACGCCGCCGCGGTGTTCCTTCTGGTGCACACCCAGGGCCTGCGCCTGCGCCCGCGCGTCGGCGCGACGCTGGAGGCGGAGTCCGGCACCAACGATCCTTTCGCGATCTTTCTCACGCTCATGCTGGTGGAATACATCTCGCTGGGGTCGGGCACGGCGAGCCATGTGCTGTTCGAATTCATCCAGGAGGCCGTGCTGGGTGCCGTCGTCGGCGTGATCGGCGGACGCCTGGTGGTCATCGCTCTCAATCAGGTGGCGCTGCCGCAGGGCCTGCATGCGCCATTCGTCACCACGGCGGCGCTCGTCATCTTCGGCGGCTCGCAGATCATGCACGCTTCCGGTTTCCTCGCGGTCTATCTCGCCGGTATCATCATCGGCAACCGTCCGACGCGCGCCCATAATTCGGTGGTGACCTTCCTCGACGCAGCGACCTGGCTCGCGCAGATCGTGATGTTCGTTCTCCTCGGCCTCCTGGTCTCGCCGCAACGGCTCGGCGCAAGTGCGTTGCCGGCCGTCGAGGTCGCCTTCGTGCTGATGCTGATCGCGCGGCCGCTGGCGGTCTTTCTCTGCCTTGCGCCCTTTCGCTTCAACTGGCGCGAAAAGATCTTCATCGCCTGGACGGGCTTGCGCGGTGCAGTCGCGATCTTCCTTGCGTCCATTCCGATGCTGGTCGGGCTGTCGAAGGCCTATCTCTATTTCGACGTCGCCTTCGTCGTCGTCATCATTTCGCTGCTGCTGCAGGGCTGGACGTTGGCGCCCGCCGCGCGGAAGCTGCACGTGGCGCTGCCGCGCGCCGAGCGTGGTCCACGCCGCGTCGAGCTGGACTTGCCCGGCCAGCTCGAGCAGCAGCTCGTCGGCTATTCCGTCAGGTCCAAGAGTCTCTATTTCCGCCGCGGCCTGATTCCGTCCTGGTCCAAGCCGACACTCGTGATCCGCAACCAGAGCATTTTGACGCCCACCGAAGCCGATCCGATCGCGCCGGGCGACTATATTTATCTGCTCGCCCCGCCGGAAAAGGCCGAATCCCTCGACCGCTTCTTCGTCGACATGCAGCCGAGCTCGGCGCCGGATCCGCATCTGCTGGGTGACTTCATGGTCTCCGGCGAGCACACGCTCGCCGAGCTCGCCGAGATCTACGGCGTGAAGGTGAGCGAGGATGAGGGCAGGCTGACCCTGGCCGATTATTTCGACGTTCACCTCGACCGCGCACCGAAGGAGGGCGCGGAGCTCGCGCTCGGCGAGATCGTGCTGGTGGCCCGCTCGATCTCCGGTGGCCGCGTCAACGTCGTCGGCCTGCGCCTGCCGGAGGACGAGGAGAAGCCCGAACCCGTGACGCGCGCACAGGCCCTGCGGCGCAAGCTCGCCGACCTTTGGACGTCGGTGGCAGGGATTTAGTCCGCTCTTTGTCATTCCGGGGCGCGCGTAGCGCGAACCCGGAATCCATTTCATCGCGGAATAGCCGATGAAATAGATTCCGGGCTCGCCCTTCGGCCGCCCCGGAATGACGAGTGTAGGAACGCGGGAACCTGCCACCAAATCGCCGCAACCGCCGAAAGTTTCCGCTGTTCCCTGAGGGTTGCAACCGGAACGCATGCCCGTGCCGCTCGTTCTTAGCCGCATAACGGTCAACCTATGTGACAGGAGCAGTCCATGCGAAAACTCGTCTTGCCGGCCATTGTCGCGATCGGCCTCGGATCGGCCGTGCCGGCGATGGCCTATGACACAGGCGACCAGATCTCGATGCAGGTCGCGCTCGATGTCGCGACCGACATCGGCGTTGTGACGGTCTCGCACACGAACTTTCTCGGCGACGAATGGGAGATCGACGGCCGCGACCGCACCGGTCGCTGGATGGAGGTCTATGTCGACGCCAGGACCGGCGACGTGCGCAACGTCGAGCGCGGGTGGTAGGCCCTCATGATCGCGGAATGATGCGATGAAATAGCGTCATTCTCACCTGTCGTCCCGGGGCGTGCGAAGCGCGAGCCCGGGACCCATAACCACAGGGAGTAGTTGGACGAAGGCTCGTGGTTACCAGTCTCGCGCCACAACTTTTCCCTGTGGTTATGGGTCCCCGCGTTCGCGGGGACGACGGCCGCGAGTGGGGCCCGCAGATTGCCTCTAGCCAGCCACCGCCCTCACGACAATACCTTCACCCCGCCGAACGAGGTCACCCGACCCTGCTTCAGCATCACGATCTGCGTCGCGAGCTGGCGCAGCTCGGCGACGTCGTGGCTGACATAGACCATCGGCACATTGGCCTCGTCGCGCAGCCGCACCAGGTAGGGCAGGATCTCGAGCTTGCGGCCTTCGTCCAGCGCGCCGAGCGGCTCATCGAGCAGCAGCAGGCGCGGCTTTGACAGCAGCGCGCGTCCGAGCGCAACGCGCTGGCGTTCGCCGCCGGAGAGTTTTCCGGGGCGGCGATCGAGCAGGGCGCCGATGTCGAGCAGGTCGACGATGCGCTTGTGCTGCGCGGGATCGGGCGCAAGGCCGTTCATGCGACGGCCGTAGTCGAGGTTCTGCGCGACGTCGAGATGCGGAAACAGCCGCGCGTCCTGGAAAACATAGCCGATGCGACGGCGATAGGTCGGGACATGGATGCCCGCCGCGGTATCGTCGATGACGTCGCCGTCGATCGCGATGGTGCCGCGGTCCGGACGCAAGAGGCCGGCGATCATGTTGACGAGCGAGCTCTTGCCGGCGCCGGAAGCGCCGAACAGGCCGGTGACGCGTCCCTCGCTGGTGAAGGATGCGTGCAGCGAGAACTCACCAAGTTGTTTTTCGACGTCGACGCGCAGCATGGTCAGTTTCCATGCAGCCGCGCGGTGGCGCGGCGGGCGAACCATTCGGCGGCGATCAGCGCACCGAGCGCGAGCACGATCGAGATGATGACGAGCCGGCCCGCGGCCGCGTCGCCATCGGGCGTCTGGATCAGCGAATAGATCGCCGACGAAATCGTCTGGGTCTCGCCGGGAATGTTGGAGACGAAGGTGATGGTGGCGCCGAACTCGCCGATCGCCTTGGCGAAGCCGAGCACCATGCCGGCCAGCACGCCGGGCAGCGCGAGCGGCAGCGTCACCGTGAAGAAGACCTTCCAGGGCGCGGCGCCCAGGGTCTCGGCCGCCTGCTCGAGCCGGCGATCGATCGCCTCGATCGACAGCCGCATCGGCCGCACCAGCAGCGGAAACGCCATCACGCCGCAGGCAAGCGCCGCGCCGGTCCAGCGGAAGGCGAAGACGATGCCGAGATAATCGGCGAGAAAGCCGCCGACGAGACCGCGGCGGCCGAAGGTGAGAAGCAGGAGATAGCCGGTGACCACCGGCGGCAGCACCAACGGCAGGTGCACCAGCGCATCGATGACCGATTTGCCCCAGAAGTCGCGGCGGGCGAGCAGCCATGCCAGCGCAATGCCGAACGGTGTCGCCACCAGCGTCGCGATGACGGCGACCCTGAGCGAGAGCAGGATCGCCGTCCATTCCGCAGGCGTGATCTCGGACATCAAGCCGCAAACATCAAGTCGTGGGGCTGACCAGGAACTTGAAGCCGTATTTCTCCAGAATGGTCTTTGCCGCCGACGAGCGCAGGAAGGCGAGATAGTCGCTGGTCTCCGGCCTCGCGGTCGTGGTCGCCGCGACCGGATAGATGATCGCGGGATGCGAGTCCGCCGGGAAAGTGCCGACGATCTTGACGCCGGGCTCGACCTTGGCGTCGGTCGAATAGACGATGCCGAGCACGGCCTCGCCGCGCGCCACCAGCGTCAGCGCGGCGCGCACGCTCTCGGCCATCGCGAATTTCGGCTCCGCGGCCTGCCAGGCGCCGAGCTTCTCCAGCGCCGCCTTGGCATATTTGCCGACCGGCACCGACTTCACGTCGCCGGTCGCGATCTTGCCGTCGCCGGCGAGCTTTGCGAGGTCGAAGCCCTGCGCGATCGTGACGTTGTTGATCTCTGAGTCCTTCGGCGCGATCAGCACGATGCTGTTGCCGAGCAGGTTGACGCGGGTCGGCTCGTTGATGGTCTTCTTGCTGATGGCGTAGTCCATCCAGTCGGTGTCGGCGGAGACGAACACGTCGGCCGGCGCGCCCTGCTCGATCTGCTTGGCAAGCACCGAGCTCGCGGCATAGCTGACGCTGAACTTGACGCCGGTCTTGGCAGTATAGGCGGCGCCGAGCTCGTCGAGCGCGTTCTTCATCGAGGCGGCGGCGAACACGGTGATGGTCTTGTCCTCGGCGGCGGCGGGCGAAAGGCTCGCGCCCGCGAGGATCACGAAAGCGGTGAAAAGTCCGGCAATACGAAACATGGGGTGCGCTCCGTGCGAGATCGCGCGCAATCGCACGCGCAGATCTAGCGTTGGGTGGGTCATGCATTGCGACGGGCGGAAGCGCTGTTCCACGGGTCCCCGCAACGGCTTACGGCCGACGGGGATATCGCATATGCGAAGATAGCAGGCCGAGGCTTTAGGGCAAAGGCGACCCTTTGTCTAACGCATGATCCGCACCCGAAGGGGCCGCGTGCGCGCAAAGTGCGCGGCGGTTTTCCGAAAAGATCATGCGCAAACAACAGCGTAACGGGCCTATTGCGTCGGCAGGATCGCGATCGAGACCGCATTGTCCTTGGCCCCGCTGATCTGAAGCACGAAGGGCTGCGCCGCAAGCTCGTATTTCATGGTTTTGCGGATGCCGTCGCAATCGGTCGCGCCGCTGAACGCTACGGGCTTGAGGAAATGCCCATCCTGCACCAGGTCGACCCAGGCGCCGGCCGAGAGGCTGACCGTGTAAAGCCCCGCTTTGGGCGCGGTCTTGAAGCTCGCAAAGCCGGCAAAGGTGCCCTCCTTCGGCGCACGCTCCGGGGGCGTCGGCAGCTTGGCGTCCGCGGGTGCGACCAGCGTCAGCGTGACGGCGGAAGAGGAAGACGGAAGCGCCACCTGTTCGCTCCCTGACGCCAGCTTTGCACGGTCGGGCGCGGTGAGCGCGGCGCGCTCGCGCTCGATCGGCCATTTGAATTTGTCGCAGCCGCTCGGTTCTTCGGCCGCCAGAGCGGAGGTCGCACCGAGCGAGAGCGCAGCGAGGATGGTGAGGGCGCGCATGTCAGGTCTCATCGTTGGCCGCGCGAAAGACGCGGGGCTTGCGGTCGGGCTCGTTGAACAGCGGGATGCGCATCCCGACAGGCCCGCCCGGCTTACGGCGGAGCGGCAAGCCGATCCTAGCGCATTCGCGCGGTGCGAACCAACTCTCTAGTTCGTCATCCCGGATCTGCGCTTACGCTCGTCCGGGACGACAGCCGTGGGTTGGCGGCAGCGTGCAGATGTATGCTACGGCTTCGCATCCGGCGCGCGCAGCACGGCTTTGCAGGCGGCGGGCATCTGCGCCAGCGTCATCGGCGGCTTTGGTTTGGGCGGGATCGGTGGCGGTTTCGGGTGCAGCACCGAGTCCTTGAACCAGTAGTCGAGGTCGGCGGGCTTGCAGCCTTCGTCCTCGGACTGTGGCTTCTGTCCCTCGCATTCGGTCGCGCCCGGCGGACAGCGCATGCGGATGTGGAAGTGATAGTCGTGACCCCACCAGGGCCTGATCTTCGACAGCCAGGAGCGGTCGCCCTTGGCCTCGCGGCACAGCGCCTTCTTGATCGCGGCATTGACGAAGATGCGCTGCACGGCGGGCTCCTGCGCTGCGTCGCGCAGCACCTGCACATGTCCGGGCGTAAACACGCGCGGATCGATGTCGAGCCGGTCCTCGCGCACCATCATCACCGCCGACATCTCCTCGCGCTCCTCGCGCGAGAGCCGGCGGTCGGGCATCGGCGTCAGCCAGATGTCGGCATCGAGGCCGATCTGGTGGCTGGCATGGCCTGACAATGCAGGGCCGCCGCGCGGCTGGCCGATGTCACCGACAAGGATGCCGGGCCAACCGGCATCCTTGTGCGCCCTGGCCGCGAGTCGCTTGATCAGTGCGATCATGTCGGGATGGCCCCAGTTGCGATTGCGCGACAGCCGCATCACCTGCCAATTGTCGCCGTTGAGCGGCATCTGCGCGGCGCCGCCGATGCAGCCCTTGGCGTAGTTTCCGATCACATGCGCGGGGCCGGTCGAGGGCAGGAGTTTGCGCGCGAACAGCTCCTTGGCGCCGAGCTTGGGATCGTTGGGGTTGGCGAGCGGCGGCAATGGCTTCGGAGCGACGCTGCCCTTGTCCTGGGCCAGCGCGGCGCCGGCGTGCAGGAGAGCCAACAGGAGCAGGAGAGGGGTGATGCGGCGGGGACTCATGCTGATGCTCTTATAGCCCATCGCAACGTCAGGGTTAAGAATTAGCCTTTCGGGCCGGCGCAACCTCACACTGTCTTTACAGCCGCCGGCTCGCCGCGACATCATCCGCCGGGATAACAGGCTGCGGGGCTTGTGATGATCTTGTATTCGGCACGGCTCGCCGGGCGGGCCGTCGTGGCGGCGTTTGTGCTGGCGGGGCTTGGGGCGACGCCGGCGCTAGCCGATATCAGGGTGAACATCGACAAATCGTCGCAACGCATGTCGGTGCGCGTCGACGGTGCGCCACGCTACGACTGGCCGGTGTCGACGGGCCGCAGAGGCTACGGCACGCCGAGCGGCACCTTCCATCCGCAGGCGATGATGCGCAGCTATTTCTCGCGGAAATACTATAACGCGCCGATGCCGCACGCGATCTTCTTCCATCACGGCTTCGCCATCCATGGCACATCAGACATTTACCGCCTCGGAGGTCGGGCCTCGCATGGCTGCGTCAGGCTGCATCCGGCGCATGCCGCGATTCTGTTCGCGCTGATCCTGCGCGAGGGCGCGCGCAACACCACGATCCACATTTCCAACTAGTCCCGCCGAAAGTCGTAGCCTGCAGGACCGCATCTTAACGTCGCGATAACCCTATCCTGCGCTGACCAAAATTGGTGCGTTGGACGAGAAGCGGCCGCGTTCTGCATACAAGCGGGCGCCTCTTCGGAATTGATTCATGTGAAGAGCGTGTTTTTGCGTCATCTCGCTCTCCGATCGCGGCGAAGGGATCAGCTTCGCGCGCTGGATGAGGCTGCCGAGCCTCGCAAACGGGCAAAGAGCTGCCGCCTCGTCACCGTAAGAGCACGCGCACCGTTGCCGAGGCTGCCGAACATTACTGTTTTTTCAGACACTTGCCTGAAGACTTGCGGCCGCTGGGCGCAAGTGGGGCGTGTGACGTTGAGTTTGGGGTCTCGAAAAGCAAGAAAACGAAAGCGGTCGGCCTGGACCGGCAGGCGCACGCGCACGTCCGGCGCGATTGCGACAACTCCGCAAAGCTCATCCGTCGAGATCGACGAACTCATGCACAGCCGCGCGGAGACCGCGATCGCGGACGCGCGCAAGTCCCATGAGCGCCTGCGCCAGGCGATCGACATCCTGCCGCAGGGCATCGTCTTTCTCGATGCCGAAGGCCGCTACGTTCTCTGGAACAGGAAATACGCCGAGATCTACAGCAAGACCGCCGATCTCTTCGAACAAGGCGCGCGCCTCGAAGATACGCTGCGCATCGGCGTCGCGCGCGGCGACTATCCCGAGGCGATCGGCCACGAGAACGAGTGGATCGCCGAGCGGTTGCTGAAGCTCTATCAACCGGGCGGGCGCCATGAGCAGAAGCTGGCCGATGGCCGCGTCATCCTGATCGAGGAGCGGCTGACCGACGACGGAGGTGTCGTCGGCCTGCGCGTCGACATCACCGAATTGAAGCGGCGCGAGGCCTCGTTCCGTCTGCTGTTCGATGGCAATCCCGTTCCCATGATCGTCTGCGCACGCGACGACGAGCGCATCCTCGGCGTCAACGATGCCGCGGTCGCCCATTACGGCTACAGCCGCGCCGAGTTCGAGAAGCTCACGATCCGGTCCTTGCAGGCGTTCGACAGCCAGCCGCCCTGGACCGCCGACCGCTCCAGCGAGGAGCAGGCCGCCCGCACCTGGAAGCACGTCAAGGCCGACGGCGCGCTGATCGACCTTGCGATCTATTCGCGCGAGCTGACCTATGCCGAGCGGCCCGCGGTGCTGCTGGCGCTGATGGACATCACCGAGCGCAAGCGCGCCGAGGCGCGGCTCGCCTTCATGGCCCAGCATGACGGGCTGACCGGCCTGCCGAACCGCAACCTGCTGCGCCAGCAGATGGACGAGATGCTGCTGCACACGCGCCGCAGCGCCGAGAAGGTCGCGGTGCTGATGCTGGGGCTCGACAATTTCAAGGCGGTCAACGACACGCTGGGACATGCGATCGGCGACAAGCTGCTGCGCGGCGTATCCAAGCGGCTGCGCTCGACGCTGCGCGAGGAGGATGCGCTGGCACGGCTGAACTCGGACGAGTTCGCGATCGTGCAGAGCGGGCTGCCGCGCCCCGAGGACGCGGTGATGCTGGCGAAGCGCCTCCTCGAGGCCATCGCCGATCCCTATCTGCTCGACGGTCATTCCGTGGTGATCGGCGCCTCCATCGGCATTGCGATGGCGCCCGGCGACGGCGATGATTCGGAGAAGCTGCTCAAGAGCGCCGACATGGCGCTGTCGCGTGCCAAGACCGATGCCCGCGGCACATTCGCGTTCTTCGAGGCCGCGCTCGATGCCAGGGCGCAAAGCCGCCGCAAGATCGAGGTCGAGCTGCGCGATGCGATCCAGAACGACGTGCTGCGGCCCTATTACCAGCCGCTGGTCGATCTCTCGAGCGGACGCATCACCGGCTTCGAGGCGCTGGTGCGCTGGCCGCATCCGGAGCGCGGAATGGTCTCGCCGGCCGAGTTCATTCCGGTCGCCGAGGACACCGGGCTGATCAATCCGCTCGGCGGATTGATGCTGCGCCGCGCCTGCCTGGATGCTGCGACCTGGCCGGACGACGTCCGCGTCGCCGTCAATCTGTCGCCGCTCCAGTTCCGCAGCGGCAATCTGCTCTCGATCGTGACCGACGCCCTGAAGCAGTCCGGCCTGCCGCCGCGGCGGCTCGAGCTCGAGATCACCGAGACGCTGCTGCTCGAGAAGAGTGCCCAGGTGCTGGCGACGCTGCATGCGCTGCGCGCGCTCGGCGTGCGCATCTCGATGGATGATTTCGGCACCGGCTATTCCAGCCTCAGCTATTTGCGCAGCTTCCCCTTCGACAAGATCAAGGTCGACCAGTCCTTCGTGCGCGATCTCGGCGCCAACCGCGAGGCGCAGGCGATCATCCGCTCGATCGTCAGCCTCGGCAAAGGCCTGGGGGTCACCATCACCGCCGAAGGCGTCGAGACCGAGGCCGAGCTGAGCTGCCTCCGCGCCGAAGGCTGTGACGAGGGACAGGGTTTTCTGTTCAGCAAGGCCCGGCCCAACGCCGAGATCATCAGCTTGCTGGCAGCGCAGCGCGGGATCGACGGCGACGACGCAGCCTTAGTGGCCTAGCGTCTGGACGTCCACTTCCAGGACGTTGACGCGCGCACTTGCAATTGTAATTGGCTTTTTCGGGCTCTTTATCACGGCTGTCGTAGCGGGAATTGCGGTCCACGCCATGCGCTCCGCGCCAACCGATGGCGGGAGTGACGGTGAGCGATCCCAGTAGCGACGAGGTGATCGAGTAAGTGTGGTCAAGCGTCGGAATTAACCACCAACTCTGATTCAATTTTAATAAGACAATAATGCTGCTTGTTAGCGTAAACCGCGCAGATCAACGTTGCAGCGCGGCCATTTTCTGGACGTCGGCGGGACCGGGAAACTGACTCCGTAAAGCGCGATCGCAATCGCTGCGGTCGTTCGATGGGAAGTTGCCTTCTCATTTGGAGCGTCTCGTCATGATCGAACGTCGTGCAATGAAGCGCATACCGATCAACCGGGCGGCGCTGCTGTCATTTGATGAAATTCGTGGGACTCATCCATGCATGGTGCGCGATATGAACGCCTTGGGGGCCTGCATCTCCGCGCCGTACTACATATTTGCCAACGAATTTGTGCTGTCGTTCGACGGTCATTCCGGAATCTTCATCTGCCGTGTCGTGTGGAGAAAGGGGACGCTTTGCGGTGTTTCCTTCCTCCTGCGTCGTCGCGCGCCGAGATTGGCGAACGATTCCGGCGAGCCCACAAATGTGCTGCGACTTGATCGCCAGATCGCGTACCGCGGCGGGCGTCCTTAGCTTGGAAGCGTCCGCATAACTCTCGCGCGCCGACGCGCGCCGCTAGGCTGCGTCGCGCAGACCCGCCAGAAACGTATCCACGCTCTTCATCAGCGCCGACGCGTGCTGGCCGAGCTCACCCGATGCGACCATGACATTGCCGGCGAGCGCACGCGATTGATCTGCGGCCTGGCTGGCGCCGGCGACATTGGCCGAGACGTCGGTCGTGCCGGCGGAGGCCTGCTGCACGCTGCGGGCGATCTCCCGTGTCGCCGAGCCCTGCTCCTCGACGGCCGCCGCGATGGTGGTGGCGATGCCACTGATCTCGCGGATGGTGTCGCTGATGCCGGAGATGGCGGTGACGCAGTTGCCGGTCGCCGCCTGGATCGCCGTGACCTGGCTCGCGATCTCGTCGGTCGCCTTCGCGGTCTGGCTGGCCAGTTCTTTCACTTCGGACGCAACGACCGCAAAGCCGCGGCCGGCTTCGCCGGCGCGGGCCGCCTCGATCGTGGCGTTGAGCGCCAGCAGATTGGTCTGGCTTGCGATCTCGCTGATCAGGCGCAGCACGTCGCCGATGCGCTCGGCGGCGGTGGCTAGGCTCGTGACCATCTCCGTCGTCTCGGTGGCCTTGACCACCGCGCCGCTCGCGACCTGGCTGGAATGGGTGACCTGACGGCCGATCTCGCTGACCGACGACGCCAGTTCCTCGGTCGCCGCAGCGACGGCGCTGACGCTGGTCGAGGCTTCCTCGGAGGCCGTTGCCGCGGCGGATGCGCGCTGTGAGGTGCCGTTGACGCTCGTGGTGATCTCGCCGGCGACATTTTGCATCCCCTCGGTCGCCCTGGCCACCGCTGCAACGACGCCTTTGACGTCGGCTTCGAAGCGATCGGCCATCTGACGCTGCAGCGCCTGCTTCTCGATCTCCGCCTTGGCCTTGGCAGCCTCTTGCGCCTCGCGCAGCGTGCCCGCCTCGAGCATGTTGCGGCGGAACACGTCGACCGCCTTGGCCATGGTGCCGAGCTCATCCGGGCGCTCGCTGCCGGGAATGGTGACGCTGGTGTCGCCGCTCGAGAGCTGGTTCATGACGGCGGTGATTGCTGTGAGGGGCCGCGACAGGCCACGTCCGAGCAGCAGCGCCAGCAGGATCGCGACCGCAAGGATCGCGACCGTGCCGAGGATCAGATTGCGCTCCGCCGCGGCGAACGCGGCCTCATATTCCGTCGTGTCCTTGATGATTTCGAGCACGCCGACCGGCTGACCGGCGTAGTTCTTGATCGGTCCGGCATAGACCTCGACAGGATGGCCGTCGAGCTCGGCCTCCCGCAGCAGCGGCGGACCGTCGATCGCGGCCCTCAATTCGTCCGGCCTGGCGATTGCGTTGTCGCCGAAAGTCGAAGACAGCTTGTTCAGCGACTGGCCGTCGACGGAGTAGACGGCGAGATCGATGCCGAAACGCTTCTTGGCGCGGTCGACGAATTCCTTGCCGAAGGCGACACCGATGTCGACATTGGCGAGGTTTTTTCCGTCGCGGACGATCGGCGTCATGCCGAAGATGCCGAGGGCTTCCCGGCCCGGCTCGACGCCGACGATCGGGCGACCGGTCTTGAGGGCCTCGACCACGGTGGCGCGGCGGGCGGAGACGTCGTCACCAAAGCTCTTGGGGGTGTGGACGCGGAAGAAGGAGATCGCCGGGGGAAGCTGGAAGGTGATGAGCGGAATGCCCTGCGCCTTCAGCGCCTTGTTGGCGTCGCCGAGCAGCGCGAGCAGGCTGTCGCGGTCGCCCTTGGCGATGGCGTCGCCGACCGGCGGCAGCGCCGCGATCGCGGACGAGACCGCCAGCGCGGCGCGCCCCTCATAGTCGATCGCCGCGATCACGCTTTCATATTGCAGCTTGAGCTGCTGATCGAGCGCGAGCCGTGTCAACGCCCGCTGCTGGGTGATCGAAAAGCCGGAGAGGATGGCGCAGGCAACCGCAACGGTGAGCGCGATGGCGAGAATCAGGCGAGCGGCAATCGACTTGATCTTGGGCATCGAAAATTCCCGGCATTCCAGATCTTGATCTTGGTTTTGCGGAAAGGTCTCAGAAAATGCTTAACAACAAACGCGGCACGGCCCCCGTGATTTAACGGAGCCGCTACCATCCTTTTGCATGACTCAATGCAGTAATGCGCATGGAGAAGTTGATCATTCCGCGTATCGCGAGACAAAGCGCCGCAGTTTCATCCGCCCGGATCAACGGCCCTCGGCAAGGATCAACTTGCCGACATCCTCGTAATGCGTGTCGCGCGCCTGGATCTGCTGGGCGATCGCGTGCATGTCACGAAATCGTCGCTCGAACGGATTGCTGCGGAACACGGCGGTCGCGCCCGCCATGTGATAGGCGGCGTCGACCACCCTGGCCGACTGATGGATGGTCCAGGTCGCGGCCAGCCGGACCGCGGTGCGGTGTGCATTGCTGAACTCGCCGGTCGCGCTGAGGTCACGCCACATCGCGTTCGCCGTCGCGTAGAGATAGGCGCGGGCCGCGCGAAGATCGCCTTCGGTGCGTCCGATCAGGCCCTGGACGGCCTGATTGTCGCGCATCGCGCTTGCGGCGAGCGACTGATGCTTTCCGCGCGCCAGCGCAATGGCGGCCTCGAGGGTGGCGCGTGCCACCCCGAGCGAGACCGCGGCAAAGCCGAGGCTGAAGGCCGAACCGGTCCCGAGCCTGTAGATCGGGCCCGGCTCACGCAAAGCCTGGGGCACATCACGAAACGTCGCGAAGCGCTCGGGGATGAAGAGGTTACGCACTTCATAGGAATCAGTCCCGGTGCCGGCGAGCCCAATCGCGTTCCAGACGTCGTGGAGCGTCGCGCCCGCAACCGGAAACAGGATAGTGCGCACCTCCGGCGAGCCGTCGGCATGCCTGCGCGGCGTGCCGTCCCCGCTGAGGATGCGGACGTGGGCGCCCAGCCAGCTCGCCTGGCGCGAGCCCGAGGCAAAATCCCAGCGCGCGGTGGCGCGATAGCCGCCCTCGACCGCGCGCGCCTCATGCGCGATCGCGCCCCAGGCGAGGATGCCGGGCGGCGTATTGAAAATCTCATGTGCGGTGTCGTGGTCGAGCGAAGCGGCGATCATCGCGCAGACGCTGCACTGGCCGAGACACCACGCGGTCGACGCATCCGCCTTCGCGATCTCCTCCAGCATCTGCATGAAAACGTCGGGCGCAGCCTCGGCGCCGCCGAGGCTCTGCGGCAGCAGCGCGCGATAAAGCCCGTTCTCGACCAGCGCTGAAACGACGGCTGGCGTCAGCCGCCGCGTCCGCTCGATCTCATCCGCCTCGCCCGCAATCAGCGGCGCAAGTGCCCGTGCCCGCTCGACGATGCTAACCCCCGGAGCTGCGTCCATGCGCGCGTTTCCTCGCCCATTCTGTCGCGAGCGGTAAGAAGCACGATGGTGGTCTATTTGGCGGGGAGGATCAAGGTGGCGCCCCGTCATTCCGGGCTCGCGCCAAACTGACGCGCCGGGATCGCTGCAGCATCGTTGAAGCGCAGCGAAATCCGGGGCTCTGGTTTCAGCGAATGCAATCATCCCGGATTGCGCCCCGCTCCATCCGGGCTACACGCAAGTTTTGGAGCAAAGCGGGCACAGCCAGCTCGCACTCCCTATGGATCCATCGAGAACGACCCAAAGCCGATGTCACCCCGCGCACTCTGGTCGGTGCATACGCGGCAAACCGGCCTTGGGCCTTGGGAACGGAACTGCCTTGCGTCAGTCCTCGTCCTCGGACAGCGCACGACGCCGATCTACGGCCTCACTCATATCGTGCAGTACAAAGATCGCGAGGGCCGCCAAGCGCTGCCTCTGTTCTTGACCAAGCGTTTTGTAGAGTGGCTGCCACGCCTCGGCGAGCTTATCCAGATCGGCTGATCGTTGAGCCAATGCTTCGGACCGTCGCTGCAAAAAGGCGATGGGGTCACGATTGCGCATCGCTTCGACACGGCTTTCGTCGGCCCGTCGACCCACCGTTTCCTGAATTTTTGCAATACGCGCCTTTCGATCCTCCGCCCTCGCACGAATAGCGCTCTCTACAGGCGGCCAAAGCTTTTCCTGGTCAGGTGTCAACTGCAGCGCGGCCTTCACGAGATCAATCCTCATGTCAGTCAGATTGTTCCGGTCGGTCGCATTTAAGCGTTCCGGAGACGCGGGAGCAGCGGTTTGCGCGTTTTGCGCGTTGGCAATCGAGGATGCGGTAAGGAAGAGTGCGGTTGTACCGGCCACGACGATCTTCAACATCGGCGATCTCCCTGGATAAGAGGCCCCCAAAGCAAACCGCAAAGTGGTCACGCACCGTATGGTTCAGTTGACTTAAATCAAAGGAGCCGGAGAAGTTTTTTGGCGCGTACTGACGGAGCTTCTGGACGCCCGCAGTAGCTTGCGCGCGCGGTGTCAGGCGGCGCGCTGGTTGTGTCGCGACGAGAGATTCGGGCACAACACGAGCTTGCCCTCGAGGCCGCCGGCCTCGAGGCGGCGGTGAGCATCGGTGACCTGGTCGAAGGAGATCCGCTCGGCGATGCGCGGCCGGATGGCGCCTTTTGCCAAAAGCCCGAACAGCCGCTCGAGGTCCTCCTTGAACCAGGTGGGATGCCGCGCCCGCATTGCATTTACGGAGTAGAAGCGGGCCCGCTTGCCGCCGGGCAGCAATCTCCACAAGTAAAGGCGCGCGATCTCCATCACGATGGGAAGCATGCGACGCCGTGCCTGCACGCTCGCCGAGAAGCCGATGGCACAGAGCAGACCGCCTGGCTTGAGCGCCGCGTATGAGCGGCGATAGCCGTCTTCGCCAACGCCGTCGACGATGACGTCGAACCCTCCCGGCAGGACCCGCGTGAAGTCCTCATGCTCGTAGTCGATCGGCGTTGCCCCTAGCTCTCGGACGAGCGCCATGTGCTCGCCGCGCGCGGTGCCCCACAGCTCGAGGCCGGCCAGTCTCCCGAGCACGAGCAGCGCCTGGCCGACGGCGCCGGCGGCGCCGTGCACGAGCACGCGCTGATCTCGCTGGACTCGGGCCGCGCGGTAAAGAAGCTGATATGCGGTCGTCCAGCTCAAGATGAGTGTGGCCGCCTCCGCGGCGTCTACGCCCACCGGCACGCGAGCCACGTCGTTCGCCCGCAGCGTGCGATAGTCGGCGTTTGACCCGACCACCGTCATGTCGGCCACGCGCTCGCCAATCTGAAAGTCGCGTACGCCTTCGCCGAGCTGATCGATCTCCCCGACCACATCGTAGCCCATGACGAACGGAGGCCGGAGGCGCATCGTTTGCGGGTATAGATGACGCCTGATCAACACCTCGGTGTAGTTGAGGCTCGACGCGAGGACCCGCACCCGCACCTCGCCCCGGCCGGCGGTCGGCAGGGGAGCGTCGACCACCTCCAGCCTCTCGGGATCACCGAAGCGGCTGACTTGAACAACGCGATTGCGCGGCTCCATCATGGGCGATCACCTTGCAATGTCGCAATCCAGCGCAAGGAGCGGGCACACTTCCTCGACATCTTTACATCGCCACGTCGGCAAACATCTAGAATATGGCCAGCCTGAAGTTCCACCTTGACCTGGCTCAAATCTGCTAGGCCCCCAGCAGACTGCGAAATCGCCGCGGCGTTTGCCACGTCCCGGAAATTGGAACTCCCTATGGTGTTACCCATGCGCATTTTGCAATTGTGCCGCGGCGCGCCTGAATCTAAGTCCCCGATGATCCCCGAGACGAGAATTCGGATCGCGGATCGCGTTTGGAGATTTGTTTTTGAGATTGAGAGCTTCTGCGGCTGAATTGGATTTCGGAGCGCGTAGCGTCGGCGGATTTAAACAAAGTTTGAGGCTGCCGCCCTATGCCGCTCGAAATGCGATGCGTCGGATGGAGCGCGGCGGGCCACAGTGACGCTTCCCAGCGGAATTGGTAATCGACTTCTGGCAGCATTACCGGCGGCGGACTTCGATCTGCTGGCGCCAGAGCTGGAGACGGTCGCGCTCGAGCGGGATTCGGTCGTGTCGCAGGCGGGTGACCAGACCGAGCACCTCTTCTTCCCTCATAGTGGCGCCATCTCGGTGATGGTCGACATGGCGAACGGGCAGACGGTCGCCAGCGCCGCAATCGGGCGCGAGGGAGCGGTCGGCACTCTTTCCGTGCTGGGGCCGTCCCCTGTGGCCGTTACCGCCATCGTTCGTGCCGCGGGCACCGCCTCGCGGATCCCTGCATCGCGGTTCCACACCGCTTTCGGCCGGAGTCCCGCGATCCGCCACGCAGTCCAGATTCACTTCAAGGCGATGCTGATACAGTTTCAAATCGGCGGGGCCTGCAATGCGCTGCATCCGGTCCAAGCTCGCATGGCACGCTGGCTGCTCCAGCTTCGCGATCGCATCGACGATGACGTCCTCCCGCTCACCCAGGAGGCGCTGTCGCAAATACTGGGTGTGCGTCGACCGACGGTGACGCTCCTGATGCGCAATCTGCGCGCTTCCGGAGCGATCAGATCCGAACGGCGAGGCGAGATCGAGATCGACCAATTGCGGCTCGCAGAGGCGGCGTGCGAATGCCGCGATACCATGCGTCTCGAACTCGAAGATATCTTCTCGACGAACCTCGCCTGATCTCTTATCCGCCTCCAGGTGCGTTCCTGTCGATCAGACCAAAGACGATCATGACGAGGCTGATGGCGCCGACAGCTCCCGAGGCCTACCCGACGGTCCGCATCAGGGCGACAGGATTATTGGACCACGGCGTCATGTCCCACATGGACAGGAAGTACAAGACGGCGAGCACCAGCAGCACCGTGCCGAAGGCGATCAAACGCCAGTTTCGATTGAAGCTCGCGTCCTGCGACTGACGCCGGGTTGCGGGCTGTGAGATCGCTCGGCACGCCGTGAGCGTCATTCTAAAGGCAGAATTGCTGTCCCAATTTTTAATGGCGGTGTCGTCGCTCAGTGATATAGATTTTCGTGCTCGGTTGCTAAACCGCGCGGTGCATTCGTTGACGAAAATTTAGACGACATTCGGTTGCTCCGAGCCCCAGCCATTGGCATGCCGGACTTGGTCGAGACGCGCTCGGCACGCCTATCGGTGCGAGATCATCGCGTGACATTAAACCCAAATCGACAGCCTGATCCTTCGAGCCGTCACCGAAATGCGGTGAGGACCCTGGCGCACGGAGGCGTTTTTCAAGGGAAGGAAAGCTCATGAACATCAAGCGAACTGCTATCGGCTTCCTCACATTCGCGTGCCTCATCGGGGCCGCGATGCTTCTGCCAAACGTTGGCAAGGCTCAGGATGCAAAAGTAAAGACAGCAATGGAGCTGCTGGAGTCAAAGGCGAATAAGCTAGGTCCACCTAAGATCGATGGGACCGATGCTGTCGCCGGCAAGCAAGTCCCTGCAATCTATTTTGGCTCTACAAAGATGAACAACAATTACGATTTGGTCGATGAAGTGGTTAAGGAAGCTCAGGGAACGGCCACCATATTTGTGAAGAACGGCGAGGAATATGTTCGCGTCGCCACTAACGTCAAGAAGGACGACGGCTCGCGAGCAGTCGGAACCATTCTCGACCCCAAAGGCAAAGCGATCGAATCCATCAAGAAAGGTGAAGCGTTTTACGGAGAGGTGGACATTCTGGGTAAGCCCTACATCGCGGGCTACAAGCCGATCCAGGACGCATCGAAGAGTGTGATCGGTGTCTACTACGTGGGATACATGAAGTAGAAGCGCCGCTGCTTCTCGAAGCATCAGCCGCTGCGCGGATTTTGGAACTTGCTGGGATCGCAATTCGGTGCGCCGCTGAAGCCCGCTGTCAAGGGCAGATCTGACGTGTCTCGTGCTATCCGCGATCGCCTTTTAGCCGCAGCTCTACAGCGTGTCCGGCGTCTTGAGTTCGTGGCGAACCAGCTCTTCCTTCAGCTGTCGCTCTGCTTCCAAATAGAACTCTTGGTCTCGCCCCTCGGGCATTCCAGCTTGCTGCCAGAGCTGATATGCGCGTTGCTCAATGTCGTCTTGGGTCGGAAGATATACCATGTGCGTTACTCCCGATGAGACCAACGGCATGCTCTTGAGGGCCCGACCGCTCCGAGCGTGAAGTTTGCAGTCGCTGCCTTCAGCGATGATGCCCAGGTTCAATCAATCCCAACTGCGAGCCCGCTTGCGTCCTTGCGCTCCTTGCAGAGCAGATCGATACGCTGCGGTGCGCTGCAGCTATGACCCGAACACGGACAATGTGATCGACGTGCCGACCATGCAGCGCCAAACACCGGAACAGCAGCTTAGTTCAATTCGTTTGGCGTCTAACGCAAAGGAGAAAGATTATGCTTGCTAACAGGCTTATGATCTTAGGGTCGGTGCTAGCCTTCAGCGCCAGCTCCGTGTATGCGGCTCCCTGCAACATGGCGAGCCGCGATGCAGGATCGGGGAATGTCCCGGGCTATACCGGGCAAACCACTGGTTCCACAGCAGCTGATTCCGGACGGCATCCGCCGACATCTGCGATGAACAAAGCCAGCGAGAATATCGCAACATCGTCGCAGGACGCGCAGCGCCAGATGCAGAACGAGCCCACCGTGGCCGAGCAATCAAAGAGGATCGAGCCCGCACCCTCCTCGGAGTCACCGGATCGGACGGCAGGCACGGTCGAGCAGACCCGTCCCGCCCCCACTGAACAGTCAAAGAAAATGACGGCCGGTGAGGCCGAGCAAGCACCATCCCAGCAAAAGGTGGGGCAGGACTGCGACTAAGCGCGGGGACAATGATTTCGGTTTGCGGTTAGGGGGCCGAAAGGCCCCCTTTGAGAGTCCAATCGCGCTCCCCAAAGAGACCAAGAGGGAGGCCGCAAGCGGCCTGCCTGAGAGCCTTCACTTAAGCTTTGTTCCGGCGTCGTTCCGGGTGCATACTGGTTCCATCACCGTACACGGCACCGTTGCCTCGATCGGTGATGAGAACGCCGGTTGCGCTCCCGCCCAATTCACGTAGGGAAAGGAGAGTGCCATGGGACGACGCTCACACTCCCACACATTTGACGACAATCTGAATGCGGAGAGAGCTCGCATCATCGCGGAACTGGAAAACACACAGCCAGGACCGCAACGTGATCTTCTAGAAAGCAAACTGCGCCAGCTCGAAACCGCTTCTAATATAGACGAGTGGCTGACGTCGCCGGGCCTGCAACCTCCTGAAGAATAGGGCCGCCTCAGTTGGTGGCCTCTCGTTTGTGAAAGGGGGTCGGCAGATGCAAGAGTACCGCGCACATGTCATGGACCTCGACGGGCATATCGAGCTTATCATCCAACTGGTTTGCGAGGACGAAACCGCGGCCAAGAAGCGCGCCCGAGCCTTGGCTGACGGGTACGACGTAGAGCTATGGAGCCAAGATCGAAAGGTCGCGGAATTTAAGAGTGAGTAAGGTCGCCTCAGTTGGCAGCTTCTTCCTGCTCGACGACCTCTACGTCGACGTGCGCGATGCCAAGTCCGACCAGGCCAAGCTCGCGTGCCGGCGCCAGCGCCAGGTCGAGGACGCGCCCACGGACGAAAGGGCCGCGATCATTGACAGTGACCACGACCGACCGGCCGCCGCGCGACACCCGCAACTTGGTGCCGAACGGCAGGCAGCGATGCGCCGCTGTCGGCAGTCGATCGTCGAAGCGCCCGCCGGAGGACGTGCGACTGCCACTTTCGTTGGAATAGTAGGAAGCCAAACCGGAAAAGGAGCGCTCGCACAGGGCGCCAGGGCTGACAAACAGGCATAGCAGCGCCATCGCTGCCAACGGCGTTTTCATAAGACCTCTCGGGTTTGGAATTAGCAGCCGCCGTCTCTCGAGGCGCAGGTCGGGGCGCCCTCGAGCACGATACGGCCGATGGTCCAGACGTTCGGGCCAGCTATCACAGCCGCGGTGACAGCAACGCCCGCCGCGACCATGCAGCCAATGGTCTCAAACAAGTAATGTTCCTAGCAGCCCCAATGGGAATGGGTTGGAAGTTCGTGGCTGGCATCGAGTACCGAGGCATCCACCTCGCGCGTGCCCGCTTGGTGATCGAATAGAGCGTCCCCGCTGCGCTGCATGAGTCCGTTTGTGGCCCGGAGCGGACTTGATCAATATTGAAGTGAATTCTTAAACGCCCGCGAACAACGGGATGTTAAAGGCAGGGCATCTAGACAAGGGCATACTTAGATGACAGGTCGTGTGTTAGCGCTCGCCGTTGCGATATCAGCCGTCGTCTTCGGCTTTGCTGCCGCGACACTGGGATTTTCAGCCGCGACCAATGTCGAGCGCAGGGCCTGCGCGGACCGGAACGCAACCGCGCGCGACGAGGTTGCGGCCTGCACGATCGTGTTGAACGATTCCTCCGATCCGTCGCAGCACGCAAATGCATACCACTACCGCGGTATAGGCTACCTCCGACTTTGGAGTTTGGATCGCGCTATCGCCGACTTTGACGCGGCAATCCAGTTGGATCCGAAGTTCACTTACGCCTACGCAGCGCGCGCTTTGGCTTATTGCTCGAAGGGCGAGCACGGCCGCGGGATAGAGGATGTGGAGCAGGCGATCAGGCTGGAGCCGCAGTCCGCCGAGATGGTTGCGACCCGCGGCACTTGCAACGAGAGCAAGGGCGCGTGGGGAGAGGCCCTTGCGGATTTTACCGCGGCCATCAGGCTGAACCCGAGCAACTATCAGTACTACAATTCCAGGGCCGACATCTATCGGGATCACGACAATGAGCGTGCCGCCCTGGCGGATTACGCCACGGCTATTCGACTGAGCCCCGACAACGTTGCGTCTTACCGCAAACGCGGCAGTCTTTTCTTCGATAAGAACGAGTTCGACAGCGCGCTTGCAGATTACGATATGGTGATCAAGTTGGATCCAAAGGACAAGACCGCTTACGCGGCGCGAGCCTATCTTTACGAGCAGAAGGGGGACATCGCCCGCGCGGTGGCTGACCTCGAACAGGCCAAAAAGCTGGGCTGGAAAAACTAGACGCGGGAGGCATCGTCCACCCGGCGTTACAATAGAGCATGGAATCCCTGTCGGCGTGGATCGCGGCATATCTAATCGGCGAGTCCGATGATTGGATACCGCGAACACTATTGGGCTGGACCAGAGTCGGGCTGCTTGCCGGTCTCATCGGGCAGGTTATTTACCTGATCCACGCATGCATCGCGTTGTCGGTCCCGACGATCCTTTGGTTTGGCCTCCCAGCAAATGTATTGGCGCTGGTTGTCATCCGCCGCGCTCTGCGTTGGCGCTACCCCGTCTAGCAAAACTTGAGTGACGGACGGCTTATTGTCCGCTTGTGATGCTGTGGACGGCTCCTCCACCGGCACGAGAGTGCCAAGGAGTGGGCGCCGTTTGAGGCTCCCACGATTCGGAGGAGCAGCCTATGCAGTCAATTTCGACGATCGGTCTGGATATTGCGAAGTCGGTCTTCCAAGTACACGGCGTTGATGCAGCCTGCCAAGTGGTCGTACGCCGTCAGTTGAGGCGCCGGCACGTCTTGGCATTTTTCCAGAAGCTGCCGCCATGCCTGGTGGGGATCGAGGCGTGCGCCTCATCGCACCACTGGTCCCGCGAGCTGCAGGCGCTGGGGCATACGGTGCGGTTGATGCCGCCGGCCTATGTGAAGCCCTACGTCAAGCGGCAGAAGAA